>JBGSWT010000180.1:0-5920 GCA_041751815.1 Pseudonocardiaceae bacterium | reverse complement strand
TGGCGCGGCGCTCTTCGGCACCGGATGGGCGATCTCGGGAGGGTGCCCCGCCATCCCGATCATCCAGGTCGCCAGCGGCTACCTTCCCGCCATCGTGACGATCGTCGGAGTTGCCGTCGGCATCCTCCTCTGCAGCTGGGCCAATTCCAGGTACTTCAAACTCGACCGCGGTTCCTGTGAGATGTAGTGGTCGTGTACCGCATTAGAAGGACGAGGATCACCTAAGCACTGGTCGCACCGAGCAGGGACGCAGAACGACCACCTCCGAGGTGATCGACGGGCCGTAGGCGCGGCGGGTGAGCAGCCGTAGGTGGGTATTTGTGGCCTCCGGCGGAGCGTTGCTCAGTCCGTGGTCGAGGGTGCTGTGGATCAGCGTACGGCACTTTTGATCGTCGTCGCGAGCTGGACGAATTCGGGTAGCCGGGAGCGCTGGGCCCAGGCCAGCCAGCCGGTCAGCAGCGTCCGGCCTTGTTCGCCCTTGCCCGGTCGGAAAACCAGGTGCGCGAGTACCTCGGGCCCGGTAGGAGAACGTCATGCAGGAACAGCAGCTCCCCGGGGGTCGAACCACGGTCGTGGTACGCGTCGGTGACACCGTGCACCGACCCGTGCAGCCCTGGACGTCGGCCGTGCATGCCGTGCTGCGCCATCTCGAGGACGCCGGTTTCGACGGCGCGCCGCGGGTGTTGGGGTTCGACGACGGGGGACGTGAGATCCTGACCTATCTGACAGGCGAGACGGTCGGGGACCACCTTCCCTGGCCGGCGTGGGTGTACTCGGATGTGGCGTTGATCCAGGTCGGTGCCTGGGTCCGGTTGCTGCACGACATCACGGCGAGCTTCGTGCCTCCCGAGGGTCTGCGCTGGTTCGCGGGCCAGACGTGGCGGCCCGGCCTGATCATCGGTCATCACGACGTGGCCCCCTACAACGCGGTGTGGCGGGACGGCAGGCTGCTCGGGTTCGTTGACTGGGACACTGCTGGACCGTCCTCGCGTGAGCATGATCTGGCGTTCACGGCATTGTCGTGGGTTCCCCTGCACTCCCGTCGGATCGTCGAGGAGCGAGGGTTCACCGCGTTCGACGATCGCTCTCGGCGTCTGCATCTGCTGCTCGACGCCTACGGATACGGTGGTGACCGTTCGGCGTTCGGGGCCGCTGTCGTTGCACGTGCGCGGGTCAACGCCGCCGTGATTCACCGGATGGCTGCGGGTGGCGACCTGACGTGCGTGGCGCTGCTGCCCGTAGCCGCCGATCTGGAGGAAACCGCCCGCGACGTCGAGGTGCTACCATCCTCCTTCTGGATCCATCCAGCCAATCGATGAGCTGCAGTCCGTCTCGCGCATGGCCGCCTTCCCGGGTCTGGCCCCTCAGGTGCCCGGATCGCGGCCCTACGTCTACAGGTGGAGAACTTCGGCCTCCTCCCGCGTAAGCGAGGGCCATACTGTCGTAGATCCGGACTATCATCGCGTGCGGCTCGATCATCACGGTTCCTCCGGCGGTGGAGGGCCACCGTGGTCGTGGCCACCGACCTTTCTGGTGAGCCGCGACAGGACTCGCCGCCAGGTCGAGCTCGCGGTCCGGCAGTCCCGGCAGCGCCGGTCGGGCGGCGGGATGAGCGCGTGCGGCGTGATCATGTGGCCGCACAGGGCGGGGTAGCGACCCGCGCGCACGTCTGCAGCGGTGTGGTCATCGATGACGGCATGCTCACGCCCGTCCAGAACGCTGGTGATCCAGATGACGTAGGTGCTCTACGGCTGGGAGGACGTCGTGCCCCGCACGTGGACTACTTGCGCGAGCCCTGTCGTGGCCACCGGCTGCGCGGTCTCTTCCGGCCCCAGTACGGGGCGAACTTGCGGTCAGCGGGGATCGGGGTGGGTAGCAACGCTGCGTCGTGGCAGAACGTGCATTATGCCGACCACGCATAGGGGACCCGCTGTTTTCGCTGGTCAGCAGAGTAGACGAGAGTGACTGGGTCGGCATAATCCGGGCGGTGGAAGTGAGGCCTCCTCACCCCAGATCGCCCGCAGAGGAGAAGGCAACGAGGACATGGCCAGGGAGACGTCGAGACCAGCCACCAGCATCTACCAGCAACATCGCCATCGCCCTCGACCAGCAGGCCTGGCTCGGACGACGTCCCGGAACATCAGGTCAGGGCGGTACCGCGCGCTCGGAACCCCTGTTCGGCTCCTGGAGCGCTGTGATTATGCCGATCTCGCCGTTGCTGACACCGCCGGCCACCAGCGTCTTTGGCTTGGACATCGGCATAATTCGGATGTCGGCATAATGTCGGTTATGCCGACATCGGCATAACCGGCAGATCAGGCCGCAGTCATCGACGTGGGTTGGGAGGCCGGTGGCACGTTGCTCAGCATGGGACTGATCACGCCGCCGTGCGGGGTTCCCGTAGCTGATCAGGTACTTGACCGCCTGGTAGACGTACAGCATCGCCAGAGCTCTTGGGTCACCATGTCGGTGGGACTGCGAGCGCAGGACCGTCTCGGGGCCGCCGCGCTGGGTGGTCTTGATGTCCCCCGATCCCATGGGGTACCAGCGGGGTGTCTGCGGACGGCGGCCGGTACCAGATCGAAGGTGGGTCGGTCAGCAGATGCCGAGCATCATGACCCGGTCACTGAACCGAACTGGGTCGGCTGCGGCGCCTGTGATTAACCAGCCGCTCCGTGTTGCTCGGTCAGTTCAGCGTCGCAGTCGGCCCCGGCCACTGGACCCGGACTTTTCACTTTTCGTTGTTCCCTGATGTCTTGCGCTTATGGTTCAGCACGCCGCTGAGACACGGGGACTCAGGTCGTAACTGCGGTGGGGCGCCGGGACGGCCATGAGACCAGGGGGCTGGCGAGCTGGCCGAGCCAGGTCTGCGGCATCGGTTGGTCGATGCCGTAGGCGGTCGGCATCCGGTCGGGTAGGTGCCAGGAACCGAACAGCCGGTCCCAGAATGAGAACACCGTCCCGTAATTGGTGTTGACGGCGTCGGCTTCATCGGCGTGGTGCCAATGGTGAAATGCCGGAGTGACGAAGATCGGACTCAGCCAGCGCAACGTGATCGTAGTGTTGGCGTGGGCCAGGAACGGGTAGAAGAACGTGAATGCCAGGAACCCGGTCCAGAACGAAAAGCTGAACCCGACCGCGGCCAGTGGCAGCGTCGCCACGGTCATGTTCAGGATCTGGTCGATGGGGTGCCCCCGGCTGGTGGATAGCCAGTCCAACTCCGGGCTGGAGTGATGCACCGCATGTAGCCGCCACAACACTGGCACCTCGTGCAACGCCCGGTGCGCGGTGTAGGACGCCAGGTCCACCACCAGCAAAACCAGAATGAACTGGACCCACACCGGCTGGGTGAGGATCTGCTGGCGCAGCTGGTCGGGGAAAACTGCCTGGAGCACCGGGGCAACCGCACCCAGCAGGGCTCCGGTTCCGATCGTGATCGGTAGCCGGTTGCCGAAGGTGTGCGCGATGTCGACCCAGGCGCTACGCCGCCACCCTGCTCGCGGCACCAACGGCAGGAGCTGCTCGAGCGGGATGAACACCGCCGCGCAGATCAGAAATCCCACCACCAGCGCCGGTCGGTCCGCGATCCCGACCCCCACTGCTCCCGTTGTCACCACGGTCGCCAGCACCGACCGCACTCCAACGCTACGAACCCGTTCCCCGTCCGGAACCACACCGGTGCGCTGAGCTGCACTCCTGGCGGCAACGACTCCGCCGCGGACAGCGCCCGACCCGCCCGATGCCTTCGTCACGCCCGTAGTCCAGCTCGGGCCACCCCTCACCACTCCCGGGGTCATCATCAACAGATCGCTACGCCGTCGGGACCCAAAGGATGCACCTTCAGCACGTCCGTCGCAACCAGCAGCCTCCACAACCTCACCCACGATCGTGCTCCCGGGCCTACGGAGCGCCCAGGAAGGGTGCGAAGGGTGAGCTGCCCGGGACGTACAGCCCGGCGTCGGCGCTCGATCCGGAGAACCACTGCGGGTTTTCCACCGACAGGCCGATGCCGATCAGACCGACCGCCAACACCGCCGCCAACACAGCTCGAACGCCCAGCCGCCGAGCGACCAGAACTGTCTCCGACATCTCAGACCTCCACAACATCCAGTCGCCGGAACGGTTCCGGCGATCCCTGAGCACCGAGCCTCAACTGCGACGCCTCCCGCGGACACCACCTTGACGAAGCCGACTCGCAAGAAGTCGTCTCGACCCCTCGCTGCGTTACAGCGGCTTGAGCTGGCACGTTCGGCCCCCGCAACGCTTCCAGCGGCTACCCGTAGAACGGAGGTCATCGACAGCGACCCGGGCGATGGCATCGGCGGGCGACGGCGGGCCAGGACGGCAGTCACCAGAAGCCGGTAGTCGGTGATCTCTCGACGTCCCCGTCAGCTGGACACTGTGCCGGGTGCGGCAGTGACGTCGCAGCGTCATAGGAGCACCTGCTTTGCGGTTGGTGCAGTCGCTGCGTTAGTCCAGCTGTCCCAGGCGTGGCGGCCGAACGCTGGCTTGTTCTCATCTATTCCACCGGCCATGCTTGTTACCGACCTCGCCTACTACCTCGGACAGGGACCTTGCTGACCAATTGAGGCGAGCCCGTGACGTGGTCTTTTCATGATTGCTATCTCGTCGGGCTGCTCGGCGGTAGGCACGGAGGTCACCGGTACGGTCCCGCCGTCGCCGGTGTCGGCGGGGCCCGTACCGAGCGGGTTCCTTCGGTGCCGGTACCCGGTCGTGGAGCGATCATGGCCCGTTGATGAGGTGTGGGAGGGGTTTTCGTCGGGGGACCCGGTCGGGGTCGATCCATCGTGGGGGGAGGAACTCGGGGAGCCCGTCGCGGATCCGCACGCACCATCCGGGATGATGCAACAGGCGATGGTGTACCCGACATTATGCCGACCTCCGGATTATGCCGATGTGGTCGCTGATTCCCTTGCCGGGTAGGGGTTTCGGGCTGGGGAGGTCGGCATAATCCGGTGATCTGCTCGACGCTTGCTCCTCCATCGTGGAGGGGAGAGCGTCATGGTCAAGGTGTTGTCGTCGTTCGTGCGTGGGCCGCTGGAGCCGCACGTCACCAGGTTCGCCGAAGAGCTGCTCCGGCAGGGCTACTCGCGGTCCTCGGCCGGCCAGCATGTGTGCTTCATCGCGCATCTGGACCGCTGGATGCAAGCTGTGGACGTCGGTCTGGACCAGCTGAGCGGGCCGGTGATCGAGCGGTACCTGGCGCAGCGACGGGCTGCGGGGTATGTGGGGTACCGGTCGGTGAAGGCGCTGCAACCGCTGCTGGAGTACCTCGCGCCGTTGGGCGTGCTGCCGATCCCGCAGGAGGTTCCGCCCGGTCCGGTGGAGGAACTGCTTGGTCGTTACCGCGCCTGGCTGCTCGTCGAGCGCGGCGTGACACCAGGAACCGCACGCGGTTACGTGGACTGCGTGCGGCCGTTCGTCGCGACCCGGGCGCGCAGCGACGCGCTCGAGTTCACCGGCGTGACCGCAGCCGATGTCACCGCGTTCGTGCTGGCCAGCTGTCCGGGCCGGGCTGTCGGGTCGGCGAAGCTGATCGTCTGCGCGCTACGGTCGCTGCTGGGCTGGCTGCATGTCACCGGGCAGGTTCCGGTGTCGCTGGCGGCGGCGGTTCCGTCGGTGGCGGGCTTGCGGTTGTCGGGCCTGCCGAAGGGCCTGGAGCCGGATCAGCTGCGCCGGCTGCTCGCCAGTTGTGATCGGCGTACCGCGACCGGCCGTCGGGACTACGCGATCATGCTGCTGCTCGCCCGGTTGGGGTTGCGCGCCGGAGAGGTGGCCCGCCTCGGGCTCGACGACATCGACTGGCGCCGCGGCGAGATCGCGGTGCTGGGCAAGGGCAACCGCGCCGAACGACTCCCGCTGCCCGCCGAGGTGGGGGCGGCGATCGCGGGGTATCTGC
>JBGSWT010000179.1:0-1931 GCA_041751815.1 Pseudonocardiaceae bacterium | reverse complement strand
GTCAACGGTCCCGGCGAGGCGCGGGAAGCTGACCTCGGCGTGTCCTCCGGCAACGGCAAAGGCCAGATCTTCGTCCGCGGCAAGGTCATCAAAACCGTCCCCGAAGACCAGATCGTCCAAACACTCCTCGACGAGGCTGCGCAAAGAGACTGGTCAAGCCCGTCCCCCGAATGACCGGCATATCTGTTTCCCAGTTCACGGCAATCCAGGGAGACTCCACCATGAACTTACAGATATTCTACGTTTTGGGGATGGCCGGCATCGCCACCGTACTGCTTTATCTTGTGATCGGTCGAGTGCTACCGGCCCGCTGGGGAAAAAGCGAGATGGAGGAGTCCGAGGACTTCACTATCGACTCGGTGAACGTCCTCCTCGGATTGTTATTCTCGATTTTACTCGCCTTCGTGATCGCCGGCGTCCTAGCGGACTATGACAACGCGCGCTCGGAGGCACAAAGAGAGGCGAACGCTCTCGGCGCGATCTACGGCTTCGCAAAAGGCATTCCAGAGCCTGCTCAGTCGACCTGGAAACGCGGCAGCCATGACTACACAGCCCTGGTCATCGAGCAAGACTGGCCACTGATGCAGCAGCAGCAATCGAGCGATGCCGCCTGGACCGCGATAAACGCCCTTCGCGACGACGTCTTTGCGTTTCAACCAGCCAACGACCGCGAACTGAGCCTGCAGGACAAGGCGATCGACAAGGTTCAAGAGCTTTACGACACTCGACGTACTCGGGTTGATCTAGTCAACGCAGGCGTCCCGGACTCCTTGTGGTACAGCCTCCTCGGCGGAGCCGCCTTGTCGTGCTCTTTCCGCTGCTCACCAAGCCACACCTTACCGCCCGCCTGCTGATCGCGGTGGCGATTCAGGGCGTCGTGATCGCTGGCGCCCTCTTCCTTGTCAGCGTGCTCAACCATCCCTTCTCCGGTGCGTATCGGGTCGATCCCAGCGCGTTCGAAATCCTGCTGGACCGGTTCAACGCCTCCCCCTGAAGCCCTTCGACAGCCCGGCGGTCACGGTATGGAGAGGATGGCGCGATGTGGGCCACAGAAGGTCTGGGGGGATTTAATTATCTGAAGGGGCGGCAGACTGAAATGTTCACCGGACCGCTCGCTCCTGGGTCCGGAGAAACGGCTCACGTTATGACATCGTCGTATCGCCAACCAGTGCTGGTGATCAGTGATTACGCACAGGCACTGCAATTGCTCACCGACTCACGATTGAGCCGGGCAGCCGCCGGAGTTGCTGCGCTTCGGCCCGTCCATCACCGTGGGTATGCCGCGCATTGCACGAGCCAGCCTCAATCTCGGAGAGCTGCGGTTGCGGCCGGGCATGGTCGCCGCTGTCTCGTTCGGCTTGGTCAACCGAGGCTCGGTCGCCCTTCGATTCCCCGCACCGATTCGACGTCACCCGTGCCACCAACCGGCATCTGGCGTTCGGTCGGGGCGCGCACTACTGCCTGGGTGCCCACCTGATGCGGATGGAGCTACAGGTCGCCCTCGAGGTGCTCGGGCACCACCTGTCCAACCTTGCAGTGGACGACGAGCGATTGGCGTGGACCGCCAGCCACACCGTCCGCAGCCTGAAGACGTTGCCGCTGACGCGAATCCCGCATGCCGCTCCCGAGTCGACAAGTACTCACAGTTCAAAGAGGGGGGCGGTGTGGCGGGCCAGGTCGCAGCGGTTGGAGTAGGTGTGCCGGAACATCACCCGCCCGTCCTGGTAGTTGCCGGAGGCAATTGCGGTCACGGGGTCGTAGATATCCGGGCACAGCGTGCCGGGTTGGCGGGGGATCTTGGCGAAGTCACCGCCAGCCTCGCCGAGCACCCGGCAGGCAGACTCGGGATGCGGATGGGTTCCGCTGGGTGGGTCGCAACGTAGCGTGACGAACCGATCGATATCGCGGCCCTGCACAGCGATGATGAGGAA
>JBGSWT010000178.1:0-2204 GCA_041751815.1 Pseudonocardiaceae bacterium | reverse complement strand
GCGCAGGTCTGGCACTGGCTGGTGCCGCCCTGGGCACTGCATGGGGTGGCTGGCTGACCGGTCCGCTGGGGATCGCCCTGGTCGGCGCGGGTGTCGTGTGGCGGGAGGCCGACGCCAGCCAACGGACCCGCTGGCGCAGTGGCGCGGGGGTGTTGTTCGGGGGCGGGAGGATGGCCCTGCTCCGGGTGCTGGCCGGAATCGCGCTGGTGACCAGTGGGATCCTGGTATTCCTGCTCAATCAGGACAACCTCGGTCAGCTGCGATTCGCCCTGCTCGCCGCGGCCGCGACCCTGGTCGGCGTGGCTGTGCTCACCGTGCCATGGTGGTTACGGCTGATGCGCGCGTTAGGCGAGGAACGCCGGGCCCGAATCCGCACCGAGGAACGGGCTGAGATCGCCGCGCACCTGCACGACTCGGTGTTACAGACCCTGGCCTTGATCCAGCAGCAGTCCGATTCCGCCCGGGAGGTCCGCCGGCTGGCTCGGAGCCAGGAGCGGGAGCTTCGCTCCTGGCTCTACGGTCCGCGCGGCTACGGACGTCCGGTGCCCAACGGCACCGAGGGTGGCACCGCGGCGATCGCGTTCGCGGCGACGCTGAACGCTGCTGCTGGCGAGGTGGAGGACACTTACGCCGTGAGCGTCCAGGTCGTCGTCGTGGGTGACTGTGTCTTCGAGGAGCCACTGACAGCGCTGGTGCAAGCCAGCCGGGAGGCGATGATCAACGCGGCCAAGCACGCTGGGGTCGCCGAGGTGAGCGTGTATGCCGAAGTCGAGCCCGGGCAGGTGCATGTCTTCATCCGGGACCGGGGCACCGGTTTCGACCCTGCCGCTGTCGCCGACGATCGGCACGGCCTGGCCGACTCGATCCGCGGCAGAATGGAACGACACGGGGGCACGGTGACCCTGCGCACTGTCCCCGGGGAGGGCACCGAAATCCAGCTGGCCATCGCGCGCCGCGCGGGTGGGGAGGAAACATGACCACCATCGGGGTCTTCCTGGTGGACGACCACGCGTTGTTCCGCACCGGGGTGAAGGCTGAGCTGGACAGGGCTGGTTCGGCGGAACCGGGCCTGCCGCCGGTCGTCGTGGTCGGCGAGGGCGGATCGGTGGAGGAAGCGGTCACGGGCATTGCGCATCTGCGTCCCGATGTCGTGCTCCTTGATGTGCACATGCCCGACGGCGGCGGCGCCGAGGTGCTGCGCCGCGTCCGACCCGGGCAGCCCGATGTGGTGTTCCTCGCGCTGTCGGTGTCCGATGCGGCCGAGGACGTGATCGCGGTGATCCGGGCCGGGGCACGCGGATACGTGACCAAGACGATCTCCGGTCGGGAACTGGTGGACGCGGTGCGCAGGGTGCACACGGGCGACCCGGTGTTCTCCCCGCGGCTGGCCGGCTTCGTCCTCGACGCCTTCACCCACCGGCCTGGGGCGGCCCCGGTTGGTGACCCCGAGTTGGATCTGCTCACCCCTCGAGAGCGTGACGTGCTGCGCCTGTTGGCCCGCGGCTACGCCTACAAAGAGATCGCCGCGGAGCTGTTCATCTCGATCAAAACGGTAGAGACCCACGTGTCGTCGGTACTGCGCAAGACCCAGCTGTCCAACCGATACGAGCTGTCCCGATGGGCTTCTGACCGCCGTCTAGTGTAAACCACAACTACACAGCCTCGAACGCCTCATCCGCCCGCGAGGGTGAAGGTGCCGAGCCTTGAGGCGGACTCGATCAGTACGCGGCCGTCGGGCGCAGTGCCCATGGTGAGCCGGTAGCGCTCGAAGGTCGGCCTCCGGTTCTCCGGGTCGAACTGCAGGTTCACCAGCACGGTGTTGCCAGTCACGGTGACTGGTCCGCGGATGCTGATCTGATTGATCTGCCCCCAGAACTCGTTGTAGCTCGCGAGGCCGCGGGTCTTGGCGCGCTCGGCGGAGCCGAGGTACTGCCACGCCGCGCCGGTATCTTCGGGCAGTAGCTCGTAGTAGGTGCGCACCGTCTGTTCCAGCTGCACGGCTTGGGGCTGTGCGAGCTGTGCGGATCCTGGGGGTGCCGGCACCGGCGGTAGGGCGTTCGAGCCGGGTGCCGGTGGCACTGCGGACGTGGCTACCGCCGGTTGGTTACGGCCACCGCTTCCCCAGGTGACGGCCAGTACCGCGGCAAGCAGAACAAGGCAACCGACGGCCGCGAGCAACACCGCGGGCCGCCACCTCGGGGTCC
>JBGSWT010000177.1:0-3345 GCA_041751815.1 Pseudonocardiaceae bacterium | reverse complement strand
GTGGCGCACTCCGCGGGCGTCCACGATCAACGGCGTGGCCACCCCCAGCGCGAACGGGATACCTACCACCGTCTTGAGCGCATTACCCTGCAAGCCGCGGGTCGGTGACCGGTACGCAGCCTTATCCGAGACGAGCACCGAAAAATTCAGGACCCCGGCCAGCACGTCGGACGCCAACCCGGGGCCGTTATCGGCCACCGTGATCAGCAGCTCACCACCGTGGATCTCGGTACCGATCCGAATGCTGGGCTCGACTCCGGCCGACTCGGCGGCGTCGAGCGCGTTATCCACCAGCTCCTTGACGATCACATCACCGAAGCGGTGGGCCGGCCGGCCGGTCTGAGATTGCAGCGCCCGCAACTCCAGAAACTCAGCCGCACGCGAAGTGATAAACGTCGTGCGATCCAGCTGCTGCGGTACAGATGGGGTGTCGCGGGTACCGTCAAGCACCAGCCCGCCCGGCTAGCTCTGGACGTCCGCCCCCTGCGGCGGGCGTTCTCATGTCGTGACCACCGTTGCTGTCCTGGTCTTGCGGCGCCGCGGTGAGGCCACTACCGGCTCAGCGGCCTGTGAGCCCATGAGCCGGAATACGGCGGCGACGCGCTCGATGGTCGCCGCGTCTTCGATGGTCGGGGGCAGGCCTTGGCTAGCGCGCAGCGCAGCGACGTAGGCTCGGAATTCAGGGCTCATCGGGAATGCGTTTCGGCATCGTCCGGGTGCGCCGCGATGAACAGCTTGGCGCTGTCAATCTTGTAAAGCTTCGCGAGTCGGGCAATGAATATCGGCCGGGGTACGCGGTTGCCGATTTCCCACTGGCGGATGGTTTGGCTGCTTCGACCAATGTGAGCCGCGCACTGATCCCGGGTCAGTCCAGCGCGTTCTCTGTGATAGAGCAGCGCGGATCCGAGGTCGGGGTGCGCGGCGGTAGGCGCGGTCGCGGTAGGCATTGTTGTGTCCCTCCACTGGTCGCAGTGAACGGTGCGTGGGGGACATGGCGCCATGTCCGTCGGCCAAGAGGGCCGACGAATGAAACGATAAACGAAGAATGCTTGATCGCCGATTGGATGAACGCTGGCTCACGGCGCACAGAATCCCCAGTCATTCTCAGGGATTCTCAGGGAGCACCAGCTGTACTCAACTATGCGCGTTGTCTTATCCGAAAGTTGCAATTCCCGAGGTTGGCTCCCACCGCGTCGTAATCTAATCGTTACATGCGATGCAGCGTGTTCAGGCACGGAAGATCGGTTTGAGCCGCCGCTCGTTACGCTGAGTAGTCGCTGCGGGGCGCACGATCACCTTCTCCAGTACGCCGGTGATGACTGCCCTGCGCTGCGAGAGGTTGCCATCGGCCCAACGCCGCACCATCTCCTCGGCCGTACCGATGAAGCCGTCCAAGGCGCTGATCTGAGTGGACTGGACAAGCCGTTGCCGGGCGCCCTCCAGCCGGGCCGCGATCGGTTCTCTGGCCGCCCGCCACTCCGCACGGGAAATCTCACCATTGCCGTGATCTGCTGCCAGGGCTTCGAGTGCGTCCTCGGCAGCCCGGATCAAGGCGTGCAGGTCGTCGGGTTCGGGTTGATCGCGCTGCCGCAACCGCGCCACCATCTCGGGCGAGTCCGCCAGCGCGGTCAACACCAGGTCGCGAATGTGCTCATCGGTGGCCTCACCGGTGATCGACAGTCCACCGCAACCACCGGTATCGCGATTGCAACAGTAAATCGGCTTGCCCCTCTGCGAGCGCCCTACTAGCGGTCGCTCACACCGTTCGCAGTGCAGAATTCCGCTGAGCAGACGTGAGCGGGCGCCGCCGGTGGTGGTGCGCCGATCCGGTCGGGTCAACAGCGCCCGGATCCGGTCGGAATCCGCAGCGGTGATGATCGCCGGCCAGTCGGATTCGGTGCTAACGATTTCGCCGACTAGCGGCCGGGTGGTCGTGTAGGAGTTGCGGGGGATGTACTCGCGGCGGCCGGAGATCCGCGCGCTGCACAACATCCGCCGCAGTGTCGTCCGGTTCCAGCGGTTACCTTCCGAGGTGAGGACCCCGCGGTCGTTAAGGCCGCGAGTGATCGACGCGATGGACTCACTGGCCAGCACCCGGCGAGCGCATCCGGAAACGATCGGCCCCTCGACGGGATCAACGCTCACACCGGTGATACGACGACGCTGTTTCTCACCATCAGCAGAGATCACTTTATAGGTCAGGGCATAGCCGTAGGGCCGGATCCCGCCAGCCATCTGCCCACCCGCCAGCGCGGTCTGCTCGATCTTGGACCGCATACGTTCGGCCTTGACGCTGGATTCCATGGTGTCAAACGCTCCCAGCAGGTCTGCCATCGCTTGACCGTAGGCGCTGGACAGGTCGAAATCGGGACCCTTGACGGACACGATCGACACCCGGCGGGCCTTGAGTGTGTCGATGCCTTCGGCGCGTTCGCGCCGGTTACGCCACAACCGGGACAGGTGGTAGACGATGATCACGTTGCCGTCGCCGCGTTCCACTGCCGCGAGTAGGTCGGCGTAGCCGGGCCGGTGCGCACCGTTGGCCGCCGAGATGTTGTTGTCGGCGTACACGCCCGCCACGTCCCAGCCGCGGGCGGCGCAGAGCTTCTCAGCGTCGGCCTGCTGGCGCTGCACACCCAGCTCCTTACCGGCGGTGTCCAGCGAGATCCGGCAGTAGATCAGAGCCTGTTTACTGCGGTCATCCATGGTCACATAGTGACACAGCTAAGACCCTGGATGACCATCGCGCTGAGCGCGGCGAATTCGTTCGGCAACTCCTCCACGCCGCCGGCATCCAACCCACCCACGGCCCCCAAGACGGCCCCTACCAATGGGAACGCCCCGCACCCACCGACCCCGACATCCCACCCCGACCCCTCCTACTCCTGCACGCCGTCGCAGAGCGACAGCGATGGAAAGCCGAATACACCGCTGCCCTACTCGCCACCAGCGGATCACTGCCCGACAACCGTTCGGCAAGCAAGGAGGCTGCGTGATGACGAACGAGGACCCGCTCCCTGGAAGCCGACCGGATGCCCGGCTGCTCACCATTGACCAGGTATCTGAGGTGCTGCAGATCAGCCGGTGGACCGTGTACCGCCTGATCTGGGCGAATGAGCTCCGCTCGGTGCAGATCGGACGGTGCCGCCGCGTTCCCCGCGAGGCACTCGATAGCTACCTTGCTCGGCTAATGGCTCTTCGCTGTTTTCAGTGGGTTACTCAGTGTGAGGGCATGTGTGGGGTTACTCAACGTGATGACATGTAGGCGGGTGTGGGGTTGGTGAGGGTGGGCAGGGGGAGTTTGGCCGCGGTGAGGTAGACGATGGTGATCATCTTGTTTTTGTT
>JBGSWT010000176.1:0-1686 GCA_041751815.1 Pseudonocardiaceae bacterium | reverse complement strand
CGCCCGAGGAGGGAGCCGTGACGGATGACCAGTTGCGCCTGATCTTCACCTGCTGCCATCCCGCGCTCGCCACGGCGGCGCAGGTCGCGCTGACCCTGCGCCTGCTGGGAGGGCTCACCACCGCGGAGATCGCGCACGCCTTCCTGGTACCCGAGCCCACCATGGCCCAGCGGCTGGTACGGGCCAAGGGCAAGATCCGCGACGCGCGCATTCCCTACCGGATCCCGACCGATGCCGACCTCCCAGACCGCCTCCGGGCCGTACTGACCGTGGTCTACCTCATCTTCAACGAGGGCTACACCGCCAGCTCTGGCGAGTCGCTCCTCCGCGAGGACCTCTGCACGGAGGCCATCCGACTCGGACGGCTGCTGGCCGAACTCATGCCTGACGAACCGGAGGCCATGGGGCTGCTAGCGCTCATGCAGCTCATCGCGTCGCGCGGCGCCGCCCGCACCACCGCAGACGGTGACCTCGTGTTGCTGGCCGAACAGGACCGCGGCCTGTGGGATCGCGGCCTGATCGCCGAAGGTCAGACCATCGTCAGGCAGTGCCTGCGGCGCAACCAGCCTGGCCCGTACCAGATCCAGGCGGCGATCAACGCCGTTCACAGTGACGCACCGAACGCCGCCACCACCGACTGGGGGCAGATCCTTCAGCTCTACGACCAGCTCTCTTCGCTCGTCCCGAGCCCGGTCGTGGCCCTGCACCGCGCGGTCGCGGTGGCTGAAGTCGAGGGACCAGCAGCCGCACTCGCCCTCGTCGACGGCATCAATCTCGATGGGTACTACCTGTTTCACGCCATCCGCGCCGAGCTGCTGCGACGCCTGGGCCGCAACGCCGAGGCCATACTGGCCTACGAGGCGGCGATCACCCGCACCACCAACACGACCGAGCGCGACTTCCTCCAGCGCACCCGTCAGGCGCTCACCCCAGCTTGAGGTCGCTGTGACGTCCGTTGCCCTAGCCGAGCTCAGGGGACGGCCGCTCGGCTAGGGCAACGGGGGCTAGAGCCTTTACGGATACGGATCCCCTTCCGTACGGCGTGATGGCCGCTCATCGGCAGATGAGCGCAACTGACGCCGCTCACGGCGGCAGAAGAGTGCATTCGATCTCGAATTTTCTGTCGCTATTGGCGGTTCGCGTTGCCCGCGACGAGAGGCAGGAGATCGTCCAGCGACACGGTGAGATCACTCCCGGTGCTGCGCTGTGCATCGCGGTCGAGTGTGCCGCCGTGATATCCGAGCCCGGCTTATTCGACCGCTGACCCAGAAAGATCAACTGCTTAGCATTGTTTTGGCCGGACGCGCTACGGATGAGCCTTCTCGGTGTGATCAGTCAAGGCAGAATCTCGACGTACCCGTCGGTTCCGTGCACGCGGATCCGCTGCCCATCGGGGATCAGCCGGGTGGCATCTACCACACCGACGACGGCCGGCAAGCCGTACTCCCGTGCGATCACTGCGCCATGGGTCATCAGGCCTCCCACCTCCGTGACCAGGCCCGTGATCGCCACGAACAGCGGCGTCCAGCTGGGGTCCGTGTAGGCCGTGACCAGGATGTCGCCCGCTTCGAGATCGGCCTGCGCCATATCCAGGATGACGCGGGCCCGCCCTTCGATGACCCCGGCGGAGACCGGTAGGCCGACCAGGGCACCGGTCGGCACGTCGTCGCGTCGGTACGCCCCGGT
>JBGSWT010000175.1:0-1768 GCA_041751815.1 Pseudonocardiaceae bacterium | reverse complement strand
ACGTCGTGCACGGCGCAGAACAGGGCGGCGTCCGCGGTGCCGTCGATCGGCGCCTGCGCCACCGGGGCGGCGAGCAGGCGTACGTTGTCCCAGCCGTGGCCGGTCACTCGCTCGCCGGCCACCTCGAGCATCTGCTCGGATTCGTCGATCCCCACGATCGTGCCCGAGGTGCCCACCTTGCGTTGCAGCAGCGGCAGGCACAACCCAGTACCGCAGCCCACGTCGAGAACCGTGTCGCCGCGCCGGACAGGCAGCTGATCGACCAACAGTTCGCGCCAGTGACGAAAGGCGCCAGTCCGCTGGTCGTAACGGCCGGCCTGGCTGCGGTAGGCCTCGGGAACCGGCTCAGCGCTGGCGGACGCCGTGGGTTGCTCTCCAACGGGGTGGCGTGCTGGACGTAGGCGGGGCAGCTGTCGGTCCGGCACTGTTGGTCCGATGTACGGCGCGGGTGTCTCCATGGTGGGCCCTCTCCAAGATCCACGTACGCGAGTGGGGGCGTGGTGCGCTACGTGGCAGGGGTGTGTTGGTGCTCGGTGAGAAACTCGCTGAGCACGGCGGCGAACCGGTCGGGGCACTCCACGTGGGGCAGGTGTCCGCAATCGGGGAACACCGCCAACCGCCCTGCGGGCAGGCGGTCCACCGCGGCCTGAGCCTGGTAGGCGGGTAGCACGTAGTCACACCCGCCCCACACGACCAGGGTCGGCATCGTCAAGGTGTGGAGTTGGTCGAGCAGGACCTCACGCTGTCCGTTGACGTCGAACAGGGCGCGAGCCATGGCAGTGGCTGCTTCGAGGTGACCCGCCCGCCGTCCCAGCGCGTGCTGCTCGGTGAAGAACTCCGGGGGCACCCGCCAAGGCTGGGCGAACAGCATCGCAGCGGACATGGTCGTGCGCAGCAGATCACCACCCGGCACGCGGCTCAGCAGGATCGCCAGCTCACCGATGACCGGCAGCGCAGCCAGGGCAAGCAGGGGGTTGACATCGCGGCCCAAGCCCGCACTACCGACCAGAGTCAGCGTTCGCACCCGCTGCGGGTCGGCCAGGGCCAGCCGCAGCGCCACCGCACCGCCCACCGAATTCCCGACCACGTCGAGCGCCCCCACTCCAAGCGTGTCAAGGAAATCAGCCACGAACGGAGCCAGATCGCGGCCCGGGGCGTAACCACCGACCGCCGGGTCACTGTCCCCGTGACCGGGCAGGCTCAGGGCCAACACCCGATGTGTCCGGGCCAGCGCCGGGATCACCCACCGCCAACTGGTCGCGCTCTGCTCGTAACCGTGCATCAGCAACAGCGGCGACCCAGCCCCGGCCTCCAAATACTGGGTGCTCATCCCATCCACGGTCACCCGACGGTCCCAAACAGCGAACTCGCGCTGGTCCCGACGTCGGGGTGCAACAGGCCGCAAGATGACCGACATACAGTCTCCTAAAGTGCGCGTCACACGACAACCGGCTGCGTCACCGGGGACTGGAGCGACACCAAACTATCGTGCCATACCGGCGGACACTGCGCGCGATCCTGTGATCGATGACCCTGTTATGAGGCGGTGCCCAGCGCGGGGTCGCTTGGGCCGGTGATGTCCATGTCATCAGAACAGATCGCTTGGCAGGCGGCGAGTAGTGTGGCGCTGAACCGGCCCGGGGCGGTGAGGAACACCCCGTGATCGCCGTCGATGTCGTAGGCCAGTGCCCCGGGCACCGC
This sequence comes from Pseudonocardiaceae bacterium, assembly GCA_041751815.1. Lineage (GTDB taxonomy): Bacteria > Actinomycetota > Actinomycetes > Mycobacteriales > Pseudonocardiaceae. The sequence continues at coordinate 67 of JBGSWT010000175.1, read as the reverse complement.
GGCGGCCAGGTGCCGTTGCCGAACCGGCGCCACCACCCGATCGTGCCGGGTGACGACCACGGCGGTG
>JBGSWT010000174.1:0-2482 GCA_041751815.1 Pseudonocardiaceae bacterium | reverse complement strand
CTTCCGCGACACGCCGGAGCTGGCGGCGATGCCCTGGCCGACGTACCACGCGGCGCCGAGCGCGCCGACCAACCTCATCCGCCACCACGCGGTGGACACGCAGGTGCCGATCGCGTGCGGCGAGGTGGCGGTCTATCCCGGCGACATCATGGTGGGGGATGGCGAGGGGGTGGTGTGCATCCCGGCGGGGATTGCCGAGGCGGTGGCGGCGGGGGCGTTCGAGCAGACGGTGGTGGAGGATTTTGTTCAAGCGCGGGTGGAGGCGGGGCATTCTATCCGCGGGCTGTATCCGATGACGGATGAGGCGAACCGGGCGCTGCTGGCGGAGTGGCGGGCGCGGCAGGGGCGGTAGGCACCCGTGCGCCAATGGCCCTGACGGATAACCGCTCCCGACCCTTCTTGGACATTTAGGCAGCCGAGGCCCATGCGCAGCGCTTCGACTATCGACGCTAAGCCGAATCGTGGCAAACAGGATCATGCTGTTCGAGCAGGCCCACATTGACGCTATCGCCCGCGCCCTAGCCGACGACGGTCTGACCGGAACCGAGATTGGCCATTTGCTTCGCGTCTGCAACATGGGGGAGCAGGATCCTGGTGCGAGCATCACGAAGTGGAAGCGGCTCCAGATAGCTTTCGCCAGCCGGCAGAATGCCGCTCAGAACAGCCGGGCAATCCAGGAGTTCATCCGCCAAGCAATGGCCCCGGCCAATCATCTCTCGACGTCCGGCCGCCATGAAGCCATGCGGTTCCAGCTGAATCAGGCGCTCTTGTTCGCAGGTCTTCAGTGCACGGAAGAGGGCAAGCTGGAAGGGGTGGAGGCGGCCACGACCTTGAGCCAGGCCGAGAGCCGGGCGCGGGCCATGCGAGCTGGCCTGGAGCGCAGGAACGTCCACCCGGAGGTGCTGCGGTTCTGTTCAGCCGAGTGGTTGGCGGATGATTATTTCCACGCGGTCCAGGAAGCCGTGAAGAGCGTCATGGACAAATTGCGAAAGCGCACCGAGCTGACAACGGACGGGAGCGAGTTGGTCAACTTCGTCCTCGGCGGTGAGGCCCCCGTGTTGGCCATCAATCCACGGCGCACCAAAAGCGAGAAGGACGAGCAAAAGGGGTTCGTGAACCTTTTGAACGGGGCATACGGCATGTTCCGCAACCCTACCTCTCACGAGGCACGTATCCATTGGCCCATGACGCAGCAGGACGCAGAGGACATCATGTCGATGGTGTCCCTCCTGCATCGCCGCCTTGATAGCGCGACCATGCCGAAGAGGGTGTGATGCAGCAGCGTGATTGGCACCACATCACGGGCCTGACCCGCCGAACCATCTTCGACGCCTTGCGGGTAGGGAAACATTTTTGGGCCGGCAAGCTGGACGATGCCGACTTCCTCTCCCGCATCTTCGACCTGAGCAGCTTTCCGTCATACGACAACCGCCACAAGGATATGGCGGGAGACATCCTCCGTCATCGTGTGATGAACCCTGAGGATTGGGACGACGATTGGGTGTTTTCTGACGGTCGCCTCGGCCTGCTGCACGTCCCTGACGAGATGTTCCTCCGATTCCTGTGCGAGATGGTTCACCCCGTCGTGCGGGACGAAACGGACGTGGACGACCTGGTGGCCACCTTCAATGGCTATCTCGCATCGGACGGTTACCGACTGGCCGTAGTGGACACCATGTCAGGCCGTCGGATTTTTGGAGCGGAGTTAGCACTGGCCGGTGCTGACGGAGCGTTGGAGGACGCGAGGCGGATAGCCAATGCCCTCTCTTCCGGGCATGTCACGGCTCAGATAGCCCGAATGCGGGCGAACATCGTCCCAGACGCCCCGTTGGCCATCGGTAGCGCCAAGGAATTCGTGGAGTCTCTCTGCAAAGGCATCCTTGATGCCCGCCAGGTGGCGCGCACCGGTAAGGAGGATTTCCCCGCCCTGGTGTCCATGACGCGCGAGGCACTAGGGCTGAAGATTAACCCCAAGAGCGATGTCACTCTGAAGTCCATGCTGGGGGCATTGGGTACCATGACCAACTCCATCGCGGAGCTGCGCGGCCAAGTGGGAACGGGCCACGGCGGAGCCCCCGAGACGGAGGCACCGCCAGCCGGTGTTGCCCGATTGGCGGTGAATGCTGCCGTGGCTTTAGGGGTGTTCCTGTGGGAGACGCACGAAGCATCTGCGAGCCGGCTGTCGTAGCCCAAGGTTTCCTACGTCCGCTGTCCACCCTAAGCGCTCAATCAACAGGCCCACCGTCCTCACCCCCCCGCCGGCAGCCACACCCGGAACGTCGCCCCGCTCCCCTCCTCACTCTCGATCAACAACTGCCCCCGATGGCGGTTGACGATGTGCTTGACGATCGCCAGCCCCAGCCCCGTCCCGCCCGCATTGCGCGACCGCCCGCGGTCCACCCGGTAGAAGCGCTCGGTCAGGCGGGGGATGTGCTCGCGGGCGAAGCCCGGGCCGTCGTCGCTGACGGTCAGCAGCACCCCC
>JBGSWT010000173.1:0-2408 GCA_041751815.1 Pseudonocardiaceae bacterium | reverse complement strand
GGCCCGCACCACCGGCGTCGTGCTGTTGGTGCTCGGCGGGTGGGCCGTCGCGCTGTGCCTGCATGAGTTCGGGCACGCGCTGACCGCCTACCGGGGCGGCGACCGTTCGGTGCGCGCCAAGGGATATCTCACCCTCGACATCCGGCGCTACACCGACCCGGTGATGTCGCTGCTGCTGCCCTTGCTGCTGCTGGCTTTCGGCGGGATCCCGCTGCCCGGTGGCGCGGTGTGGATCAACCGTAACGCGCTGCGCTCGCGAGCAGTCGCCTCTGCGGTGTCGCTAGCCGGCCCGTTGACCAATCTGGTGCTGGGAGCCGTGCTGATCGCAGTGATCAGCATTGGCGCCTTCCCGGACGGGCTCGCCGCTGGGCTGTCCTATCTGGCCTTGGTGCAGGTGCTGGCGTTCGTGCTCAACATCCTGCCGGTACCGGGGCTCGACGGGTTCGGCGCCGTGGAGCCATACCTGCCCGAACACGCTCGCCGCATTGCCAATGCCGTCGGCCTCTACGCCATCGTGGCGCTCTTCTTGCTGATCATCACCGTGCCTGCGGTGGCCGACGCACTGTTCGGCGCCAGCTTCGCAGTTTTCGCCGTGCTCGGCGGTGACCCATTGGCGGCAGCCGACGGCCTCCGCGAGTTCCTGTTCTGGCGTTGATCGTTTCGGCGCGGCGGATCAATGTCGTCACCGGCGTGGGTACTATCACTATTGCCGGGGCAAAGGACGTGGGGATGGGCGTAGCGGCTCGACTGGACGATTTCCAACGGCGTCATACCTGGTTGGGCTTCCCGTTGGCGGTGGTCTACAAGTTCGTCGACGATCAGGGCGGCTATCTCGCTGTGCTGATCACCTACTACGGTTTCGTCTCACTGTTTCCGCTGCTGCTGTTGCTGGTCAGCGTCCTGGGCTTCACGCTGGAGGGCGATCCGGCCCTGCAGCAAGCGCTCATCGGCTCAGCGCTGGAACACTTTCCAATCATCGGCCCACAACTGCAGCAGAACGTCGGCGCGATCCACGGCAGCAGCCTGGGCGTGGTCCTGGGCATCATGGGCGCGGTCTACGGAGGGCTAGGCGTCTCAGTGGCCATCCAAACCGCGTTGAATCGGGTGTGGGCGGTACCCCGCTATGCCCGTCCTGACCCAGTAGTGTCCCGGCTACGAGGCCTGGTGCTCTTTGTCCTACTCGGCACGGTCCTTCTGGTCACCACCGCGCTGTCCGCTCTCGGGCCGCTGGCCGCCGGCTTCGGCTACGGCATTGGCACCGGGGTACGCGTCGCCGCGACCGTCGCGGCAATAGCGGCGAACGTAGCGGTGTTCCTCATCGGATTTCGGGTGCTGACCGCCCGCGAAATTCGATTGGCTGACCTGATACCTGGAGCGGTCGGCGCCGCGGTCGCCCTACAGGTGCTGCAGAGTGTGGGCACGTTCTTGGTGCGTCGCCAACTCACCGACGTATCACAGCTTTACGGCGTGTTCGGACTCGTTCTCGGGTTGCTGGCATGGCTGTACCTGCAGTCGTTGATCCTGGTTTTCTGCGCTGAGATCAACGCAGTGCGGGCGCGACGGCTATGGCCCCGTAACCTGCTCGTCCCCTTCGTTGACGACGTGACGCTCACACCCGCCGACCGGGCCTCCTACCGGTTGTACGCGGACACCGAACGCTACAAACCCTTCGCACGAGTGCGCACCACATTCGACCACGAGTCCGCACCGCCCGATCCGAAGTGACACATGGATGCTTGTGGTTGCTCCAGCGGCCTGTCGAACTACCACATGCATCCATGTCGCACCGGAAGGTTGCGTAGCGTCGAGGGTCGTGAAGGTTGTGGTGCTTGTTGGGGGCGTCGGTGGCGCCCGGTTCCTGCTCGGGGTTAAGGCCGCGCTGGGCCTGCCTGCCGCCGGCACCGGCGTCGGTACTGGCCCCCCAGAACACGAGATCACCGCGGTGGTGAACACCGGCGACGACATCTGGCTGCACGGGCTGCGGATCTGCCCGGATTTGGACACGTGCATGTACACCCTGGGCGGGGGAATCGATGTCGAGCGCGGCTGGGGCCGAGCCGAAGAGACCTGGGCCGTGAAAGCCGAATTGGAGCGCTACAGCGCTGATCCGGATTGGTTTGCACTGGGCGACCGTGACCTGGCCACGCATCTGGTCCGCACCCGGATGCTGCGGGCCGGCTACCCGCTGTCCGCGGTCACCGCGGCACTGTGCCATCGATGGCGCCCCGGGGTGCGGCTGCTACCGGCCACCGACGACCGTTGTGAGACCCACGTGGTGGTGGCCGACAGCCAGAACAATGACGCCCAAAATAATGACGCCCAGGACAATCACACGCAGGGCCGTCGCGCATTGCACTTCCAAGAGTGGTGGATCCGGTACCGGGCCGCGCTGCCCGCCATCGCATTCG
>JBGSWT010000172.1:0-2423 GCA_041751815.1 Pseudonocardiaceae bacterium | reverse complement strand
GCGGTCCGGACCGCGCACCCCACGCTGTGGTCAACGCTGTGCGCAGCGGCCGACCGAGGCGACGCGGTAGCGGTGCACGACGCCGGGTTCACCGAGGTCGCGCCAGGCACGACCACCTGCATCGCAACGCCCTGACCTGCTGCTGTCCTCCTCCGGCAGAGGTTTCGCCTGGGGTCGCTGCGGGTCAGGTTGCACTGACTGGTCACCTCGTCCGTGCTTGGAGGTCCCAGGTGCGGATGGTGTTGTCGGCGCTGCCGAAGACGATGACGAGGCGTCCGTCGAGCTGTGCGGTGGTCACCGAGAAAACGGAGCTGCTGTGTCTGGTGAGGGTGCGGATGGTGCCGCCGGTGGTAGGATCCCCGGATCCTGATAGTGCCGTCTTGGCTGTCAGAGACGATGACGGGTCGGTCGTCGAACTGTGCGGTGGTCACGGATTAGATGAAATCGGTGTGGCCGGTAAGGGTGAACTCGTCAGCTGTGGCGGCCGTCACATCCTGAGTTGATTAACCGCGGTTCATCGACAGCGCCACGACCGTGGCCATGACAACCAACGTAACCCCGAGTAGTAGCGGAAGCCAGCGACTAAGTCGCGGCGGGTCGTTCACCGGCACTGTCTGGCTTTTGGCCGTCTGCGGTTCCTGCTGAGCGGACCGACGTTGACGGCTCATCCAAGCTGTGAAGCGTGCGGCAACTCCGGCTGTCGAGCGGGGTATTCGCACCCAGACTCTACGGAGCAGTTCGTCGATCTCCTGGACGTGGTTGTATGTGCAGTCCGGGCGCTGGCGGAGCTGTCGGAGCAGGTTGATCGCGTTCGCTCTGGCGCGATTGTCCTCCTCGTTGTGTAACGCGTACCGGAGCTGCCCGAGCACCGCAGCCTGATCGTCCGATCTCAGGTTCAGCTCGGCGATCATGGTGGCAACCCGCAGCAGGTAGGCGAACGGTGCGGGAGGCGGGTCGGGCAACGGGTCGGATAGCGCCCTCTGATCCGCTGCGCCTGTGGTGATCGCGGCGAAGAGCCGGATGCCTGCCGTAGCGGTGCGTTCCTGGTAGTTCACGACTTGCAGCTCGGCGATCGGCGCCGTGAGCAGGCTTTTCACGGGTCCGATCTGGACGGGGACGATCGGTATTCCCAGCGCCTTCGCGTAGTCCAACTCGGTGCGGCAGGGCTGGGAACGGATCGAGTGCTCGGAGAGGGTGAGGACGAAGACCGAGCTGGTCCGGATGTGCTCGAGGATTGCTTGCCACCAAGCTTCGCCACCACCGAACTCCGCGTCGAGCCAGGTCTGCAGGCCAGCCACGCGGAGGTCTTCGGCGAGCACGGTGACGGTGGCGGCGTCCTGGCGAGCGTAGCTGATGAAGACGCTCACACCAGCCCTTCGATCACGCGGACCCGACCTGAGATTCAGACTACCGGAGTTTGAGGATGTGGGTTCATCCAGGTCGTGCGGGAGACCGTCACCTGCGTCGGGATCTGACGGGTCCGGGGCCTACCCTGCCCGCGTGGATGAGTCGAGGCTGCGGTTCCTGTTCGGCGACGTCCCCGAGGGCGTTTACCCCGGGGACGAGGACGAGCGGGCCGAGCTGCTGCGCGCCGACCGGCCGGAGCGTGACGGTGATTGGTCCTCGCCGTCGCTACGGCTCGTGATCGCGAACCAGATCCTCGACGGCAAGCCGCCCGAGACCTGGGAGACCGCGCAGCGCCTGCTGGGCTGCGGCATGGGCAGGTACGCGGTGATGGACCAGCTCGTGCTGGCGTTGCTGCCGTTCGTGGTACGGGCGCTGTTCGACGAGCAGCACTTCGACCCCGAGGGCTACGCCGCAGCCCTCGCCCGGCTCCCGTTACCAGAACCGGGTGCGGTGTTCGAGGCGTATCTCGACGTGGCGCGTGAGCAGGTGGCGATGGCTGACGAGGAGCTGGAGGAGCTCGTCGCGGCCCGCGTCGGCCTCGACCGGGACGACCCTGCCGCCGAGGAGCTGCTCGATCACACCAGTTCCGCCCTGCTGGACGATCCCCGTGCCCCGCTGACCATGTTGACGCCCGACATCGTGGTACACGTCCCCGCGCTCACCGACGGGATCGTGCTGACCCACCGGTTGTCGGCCGCCGAGCACGCCGGCGAGTATCTCCACCTCGATACCGACCTCGCCGGGTTCCTCCGCTACCCACAGCCCCGCGTCGTCGCCGGACCCTTGACCGTTGACGAGCCGGACGACGGCGGTCCGGTCTTCTGGAGCGGCCCATCCGGCTGGCTCGCCGACCTGCCGCTCGACGCGCTGCTGGCGGTGCGGGTGACTGCGGTAGGCGAGGTGACGATCTCCGTGCTGGACGTCGAGCCGGTGATGCCGCAGGAGCTGGTAGCGACCTTGCGCACTGCCTATGACGCCGAGGTCGAGGAGCCGTGGCTGCCGGTGATCGCCGAGGA
>JBGSWT010000171.1:0-3798 GCA_041751815.1 Pseudonocardiaceae bacterium | reverse complement strand
CGACGCCGCGAACACCTGCGCTGCGCCCGCCGCAAATCACGCAGCGCGGCGTCTTGATGCCGCGCGTTCGCAACGTGCTCGCCGGTGGACAGCACCGCCAGGTCCTTGATGCCCAGGTCCGCGCCGACGACCTGAGCGCCGTCACGTGGTGCCGGTACTGGTTCGTCGACCTCCACGGAGAACGCGACGTGCCAGCGCCCACGCTGGAAGCTCAGGGTGGCCGAGCGAATGCGAGCGGTCCCGGACTCAACCCGACGAGCCAGCTTGCGGGTCGACTCGGCAGTGCGCACCGCTCCGATGACGGGCAACTTCACGTGGCGACGGTCAGCGGCAAGACTTGCGCCGGTGCTGAATCGGCAGGTCAGGCGGCTGCGATGCTTGGACTTGAACCGAGGCATCCGGGCATGCCCAGCCTTGCGGTGGCCCAGCGCAGTCGACAGGTTCGCGCAACCGGACGCATAAGCTTCCTTCGAGTTCTCCGCCCACCACGGCGCTACCTCAGGCTTGGCTCGGTTCCACGCCTTCCGCAAGCTGTACGCGGAAGTATCGACCCACGGGATGAGCTGGTCACCGGTCAAGCCGTAGGTCCGCTCGGCGGCGCGCTGAGTCCAGTTCGCGAACACCCGAGCCCGGCACCAGTTGTAAGCGGTTCGCTGGGCGCCACAGTGAGAACGGAACACGTCGAGTTGGCAGTCAGATGGATCCAGCGCGAACAAATACGCGCGAATCATCGGAGATACTCATTACTAACCGCGTTAGACTGCACCACGTTCGACTCCAACCAGTCGGACCGCGCCCCGGGGCTGTTAGTGCAGCCGCCGGGGCTTCTTTACATCATCGTACCGCGTAGTCAGTCTGTGAGTCCGCCGAGGTCCAGACCCTCACTCAAATCCAGGTCCAGTACGTCGGTGACGTCAACGCACGTGAGCACGTTGACAGCGTCCTCGGCGGCGCACACATCCTGGGCCAGCGCGGTCCCGGACCCGGCGAGGGTCAGGCCGGTGGCCAGGCCGAGGGTGGCGACGGTTGCTGCGAGCTTACGCATTCAATTCCCTTCCACGAGTACGGCGTAGGTGATAGAATTGTTCGAATAGCCCACAGACCCCCCGATAAAGGGTCCACTGCACGAAATTAAGCGAATCTCCGCGCGCTCAGTGTCCTGATATACCGATTGGGTCGGGAAAGAATCCTTCGGGACTTCTTGCTCCCGGTACACGCGGAACGTCAGAGTCCGGCCATCTTGCAGTGTGACGCGCACAGGGTCCCCGATGTCGAGTTCTGACAGCCGGTAGAACAGCCCACGCTGGCCGTTGCCATCGCGATGCGCCGCGACCACCGCCGGACCGACGTTGCCGGGTTTCACCCCGAGCTGGTACCACCCTGCCTGGAGTGGCTGTTTCACGTCGGGGACTTCCATCGTCCCGTCCGCCCTGAGCCCGAGCGGGATGAGCGTGGACTTCGCCCCGATGGCGGGGATGTCGATACTCGCGGGGTCGGCGACCGTGACGGGTGCGGACTGATCGGTGATGATCGGGACCCGCGGTGCGCCCTGGCTTGGTTCGGTGGCGCATCCGGTGAGGACGGCAAGCGTGAACAGCAGGGCGAGCAGTCGGGGCATGCGCGGATTCCTAGCACCCCGGCCGGACAAGCTCTGACAGGGGGCGAACACCCGTTCTCGGCGGCGTGCCGCTCACGGTCAGCTCACGCCCAGTGAGATACTGGCCTGGCAAAGAGTGAAGCCGGGAGCTGGACAACTCCCGGCTTCAACCAACCAAATACGCGGACCCCGCCACAGGCTCCAACGCTCGACTGACACGGGAAGTGTAGAACATCCCCACCAAGAGCGTCAGTAGGTGGCCCGGTCCGCGTGTCCGATGACACTGGAGGACCGATGAGCGCTGCTGCGGGATTGCCTGATCTACACGCCGACGATCTAGACGTTCATGGTGGGCGCAGGTTCCCTTACGCCACTGTTGGTGAGTGGGTCCTGCTGTCGCATGTGTCGGAGCGAGCAAAGCTCGTCTACTGCTTGCTGCGGATGCACTGCAATGGCGAACGGCAGGACTGGCGAGCCTGGCCGTCACAGAAGCGCCTGGCGGACATGCTGGGTCTCAAGAAGCCCGATGGCGTGGGTGTGGCCCTCAAGGAGCTGGCGGCCCTCGGCGCTGTCCGGGTACATGTGATCCGGCATGCCAGGGGTCGGCGCAACGTGTACATCGTCAATGAAGCGTGTCCGGAAGACTACAAGGGCGCCCAGTCGGTGCAGCAGTACTACGCCGTCCTCGAGGGGGAGGGTGAAGCAACCCATCACCCGTCTGGGGGATCACCCCTAACTAGGGGATACCCCCAAAACAGGGGTGATGGGTCACCCCTAGAACGGGGTGAGAACCAACTGAACCTTAACCACCTGAATAGAAAATCAGAAGATTCAGCTGACGCTGCACCAACGCGGAGCGTTGGTGGTATCCCAGCTCCCAACGAAGATCCACCCGAAGATCGTGACTACCTCGCAGGGCTGACCCAACAAGACGCCGCGGAGCAACGCCGCGAAGACAGAACCTCTCGCCTCCTGGCGAGACTTGAAGCCGACCCTCAGATCGACTGGTTCGACGGCTGCGAAGAGACCACGGCCAAGTCGATGTTCGACTACGGCCGGGCCTACCAGTACGTCAAGAACAAAATCCTCAAAGATCGCCGGGAAGCCCACGCGTGGTAGCGCTATCCAGCTACCTTGCGGATCCGTCCCCGGTGTCGATCGATCCCCTGGGTACTTGGGTGACCTGGCCGCCACTGAAACCGGGGTCAGACGCGCCGGTGCCGGGGAGCTCGTAGACGTCGGGGACGAATTCCTGGCTGACGACCGTGACCTTCTCGCCGCGTTTGACACCGGTGACGCGGGGTAGCTGCGCGGGGCGGTCGCAGTCGACGGTGCGGATCTCGCGGATGAGCCGGCCGTCGTCGTCGACCTCGACTTGGGTGCACTGCCCGGGCCGGATCACGCACCACACGACGGTGTTGTTACCTGCTGGCGGTGGGGCTGCGACCGGTGGGTTGCCTTCGTTGACCTCGCAGGCGATTCCGTCGCCGTCACGGTCAAGCTTGTGCGGGTCACTGCGGTCCGCGTCGTACAGTGCCTGCGCGGCCGCACGGGTGGGGAAGTCGTCACAGTCCTTGTCAATGAACGGTGGGGGGGAGCCCACCGGTGGGAGTGCAGGCGGGGTGGTGGGCACTGGCGCGCAGATCTTGTCGCGGCGTTCGATGGCGTTGTCAAGGTTGCGCTTGATCCGAACCCTCTCACCTACGGCGCGGTCAATGGCCCGCTGCTCGACTGGTGTGATCTCCGCACCGTCGCCCCGATCAGCTGGAATGGCAGGGATAGCGGGGACACCCGGCGTGCCAGGGACACCCGGCGTGCCGGGAACGGCGGGTGTGTCGTCTGCGGTCCCGGAAATGCCGTCCGGTCCAGGTCCAGCGGGAATCGGGGCGACGGGAGGAATCGGGGCGACGGGAGGAACGGCGGGTGTGCCGGGGGTACCAGCGGGCACGCCGTCATCGTTGCCGTCCCCGGCCGGGTCCTCAGCGGCCGTGCGCGCGGCTTGTACCGCTCGCTGGGCGTTGTCCAGCTCCCCGGCCAGTGTGGTGACCCGAGACTTGGCTGCCTCGCATGCGGCCGATGTGGGACCGGGAGCGGCGTGCGCCGACGCGGTGCTGGTGAGCATGGCGGCGAGAACGGCACCGGACCCGAGCGCGGCGAGCCAGCGGCGGGAGCTGCGGTGTGCGGTGTGCCTGGACAACGGG
>JBGSWT010000170.1:0-7534 GCA_041751815.1 Pseudonocardiaceae bacterium | reverse complement strand
CGGGTCACCGCGCTGCACACCCGCGTCGCCAACTCCCGCCGCGACGGGCTGCATAAACTCACCGCCCGCCTCGTGCGTGACCACGACACAATCGTGATCGAAGGCCTGCGCGTGGCCGGGATGCTCCACAACCGCCGCCTGGCCCGGCACATCGCCGGGCTCGGCATGGGCGAATTCCGGCGGCAGATCCAGTACAAGGCCGCTGGCGCCGGTGTGCGCGCTGTCGTCGCCGACCGGTGGTACCCGTCCAGTAAAACCTGTTCGGTGTGTGGTGCGGTGAGAGCCAAGCTCACCCTCGCCGACCGGGAGTTCGTGTGCGAAACCTGCGGTACCCGGCTGTGCCGGGATCTCAACGCCGCACTGAACCTGGCCGCGCTCGCGGCCGAGGTCACGTCCGAGCCGAGTTGCGGCAGGACGGAAAACGAGCCCGCTGGAAACCCACGTAAGACCGCCATGGGCGGCAACGGGTACCGCCACGGGAAGACTCAGATCATGAGTCAAGGTCGCCTGCGTGAGGTGGCGACTCCAAGAGACGTTTTGACACGTTTCAAGGAACGGATACCCAGTCGATGAGTGCAACTGATCGCAGCAGCGGCAGGCACCACTACCGGCGGGCTACTGAACCGGCACCCCCGACACCGGGGCACGGACACGGCCACGGTCACGGGGGGCACGGACCGGCGCCACCGGCCTCTCGCCGGGTAAGAATGCTGCTGGCCGCAGTGTTGGTGCCGGTCGTGCTGGCCACCCTGGTTGGTCTGTGGCTGACCTGGCCCAGCGACACGCCGCGCAGCGGCGTGGACATCGGGTTCGGGCAGCGGCCGGTGCACGGGGAGGTTCTTGCGGCGAGCTCCGCCCCGTGCAGCAGCGCCAGCGCGGGCATCGGCGAGGCCGATGAAGCCAAGAAGTGCATCTCGCTGGACGTCCAGCTCACCAATGGCGACTCACCGGGTGCCACGATCCAGCAGGTGTTACCCGACGAGCCGAGCACGCCGCGGTTCACCGTGGGTGACCAGATCGTACTCGCTTACACCGGTGGGGATCCCACCGATCCCGGCGCCTATCAGATTCAGGATTTCCAGCGCGGTGCTTCTATGCTGTGGCTTGTCGCGCTGTTCGCCGCGGCGGTACTGCTGCTGGGCCGGTGGAAAGGCCTCGCGTCGCTCGCCGCGCTCGGCTTCAGCTTTCTGGTACTGGCGGTTTACCTGTTCCCCGCGATCCTCAACGGTGCGGACCCGGTGATTGTCGGCGTGCTGGCCGCCGGGGTGATCATGTTCGGCGTGCTGTATCTCACCCACGGTGTCTGCGCCCAGACATCCAGCGCAGTGCTCGGCACGGTGCTGAGCCTCGGCCTGATCGGCGTGCTGGGTACCGCTTTCTCCGCAGCCACCCAGCTGACCGGATTGGACGACGACACCGCCAACCTCATCAGCGTTCTCGGGCAGGGAATCGACGCTCGCGGACTGCTGCTGGCCGGAATGATCATCGGCGCACTGGGTGTGCTCGACGATGTCACGGTGACCCAGACCAGTGCGGTGTGGGAACTACGTCGAGCCAATCCCGCCCTGGGCGCTCGGGCTCTCTACACCGCTGCATTGCGGATCGGACGCGACCACATTTCCTCGGCAGTGAACACCCTCGCACTGGCCTACGCCGGTGCCGCGTTGCCCGTGCTGCTGGCTTTCTCGCTGTCCGGGCAGAGCTTCGGCACGCTGATCACCGCACAGAACGTCGCCCAGGAAGTGGTGCGCACCCTCGTCGGCAGCATCGGGCTCGTCGCTGCCGTCCCGATCACCACAGCAATCGCCGCAGTGGTCGTCACCCGTGACCACATCGCATCAACGCAGCACTAGACCGTGAGTTGGTAGTCGTTTACGACACCGTGAGGGCGGGTTGGTAGCCCTTGAAGAGCACCGAACTCACAGACCCCGGGCCGCGCCTGGGGCGGCAAGGCCGAGGAGGAACGGGTTGCTGGCGCGTTCCTGACCGATGGTGGTGTGCGGGCCATGACCGGGCAGAACGATGGTGTCGTCGTCGAGCACGAGAATCTTGTTCCGAAGCGAGGCGAGCATCTGCTCGTGGTCACCGCTGGGTAGATCGGTTCGTCCGATCGAGCCGGCGAACAAGGTGTCTCCGGAAATCAACAGGCCGTGCCCGTCATCAGTCGCCGACCGAAACGTCACCGATCCTCGGGTGTGCCCCGGGGTGTGGTCGACGGTGAAGGTCAGCCCGGCAAGCTCCAAGGACGTCCCGTCGTCCAGCGCGCGCACCTCGCGCGGCTCGCGTAACTGGACCCGACCGCCGAAGAACTGCCGCGCTTCGGTGGACAGTGCGCGCATCGGGTCGGACAGCAGCACGCGATCCTCGGGGTGGATCCACGCCGGGATGTCATGGCCGTCGCATACCGGGGTCACCGCGAAAATGTGATCGAAATGCCCGTGGGTGAGCAGCACCGCGACCGGGTCGAGCCGGTGCTTGCGCAACACGTCGTCCAGTGGCTGCTCCGCCCCTTGACCGGGGTCGACCACCACACACGGGCCGCCCGCCTCGGCGGCAAATACGAAGCAGTTGGCTTGGAAGGAGCCGGTGGGGAAACCTGCGACGAGCACCGCGCCTCCTCTTCGGGGACGGAGATGGGACATCTCCAGCGTAGGGCAGCTCGTGTCGGGGAGGCTGCCGTCCGGCTCACCTGCGGTCCACCTAGACTGCGCGGCGTAAACCGCCCCCGTCACAGTTGTCAGCCACAGGAGTCTGGGTGCCTACGAACGAGCAGCGCCGCGAGGCGGCGAAGCGCAAACTGGACCGCCAGCTGGCTCGCCGCGCGCAGCGAGCCAAGGCGCGTCGCAAGTACGCGGTCGCTGGGAGCGTGGCCGCGGTACTGCTCGTCATCGGTGTCGTGGGGCTGATCGTGACACTGAGCGGAGGCGACCAGACCGTCAACACCGTCGCGGACCCGGCCACACCGGCTGCGCCGGCCACCACGACTGCCACCACCAAGCCTCCTGCGTCCAACGAGCTACCCGCCACGCTGGCGCGGCCGCAGCCGCTACCCGCTTCGGTCGACTGCCAGTACCAGGGCACCCAGCAGACCCCAGCCAGGCCGGTGACACCCCCACCGGCCGGTCCCACCTCCACCGAGGGCAGTGTGTCCGTGACCATGCAGACCTCGGCTGGCCCGATCGGCCTCACCCTGGACCGGTCGCTGGCCCCGTGCACCGTGAACAGCTTCCTCAGCCTCGCCAGGCAAGGCTTCTACGCCAACAGCCCGTGCCACCGGCTGGTCACCAACCCCGGGTTGCAAGTTCTGCAATGCGGCGATCCGACCGGGTCGGGCGCCGGCGGGCCGGGGTACACGGTGCCCGACGAGGTGTTTCCTGAGCTGGCCTATGGGCGCGGATACGTCGCGATGGCCAACACCGGCCAGCCCGACAGCGGCGGCAGCCAATTCTTCTTGATCTACGGTGAAACACAGCTCCCGCCCGACTACACCGTATTCGCCACGATCTCCCCAGAGGGCCTCAAGGTGATCGATGAGATAGCCCGGGCCGGCGACGATGGGTCGCTGGAACCATCCCCTGGTGGCGGCAAGCCCAACGCGCCGGTCACGATCACGTCCGTCGACGTCGCGGCGGCCTAACGGCCCCGGAGCACCGTGTGATCGTGGTTTGTGTGCCAAGGACGACAAGAAATGTCGCTGAACGCACACAAACCACGATCAACCTGGCCCGGCGCCCAGTTGCAGTACTAATCCCCGACAGCGCGGATGGCCGGCGCTCAATTCGAGGACGTGACTCGGTAGACGTCGTAGACGCCCTCGATGTTGCGTACCGAACGGAGCACGTGCCCGAGGTGTTTGGGGTCACCCATCTCGAAGGAGAATCGGCTCACGGCCACCCGATCCCGGGTGGTGGTGACCGAGGCGGACAGGATGTTCACCCGTCCGTCGGCGAGCACCTTGGTGACGTCAGACAGCAGCCGGTGCCGGTCCAGCGCCTCGACCTGGATCCCGACCAGGAATACCGACGAGGAAGACGGCGCCCACTCCACATCAACCAGCCGCTCGGGCTGCTCCCGCAGCGACTCGGCATTGGCGCAGTCGGTGCGGTGCACACTGACCCCGCCACCGCGGGTGACAAACCCCAGGATCTCGTCGCCGGGGACCGGCGTACAGCAGCGGGCGAGCTTGGCGTAAACCTCCCCCCCTGCACCACGCACTCGCACGCCGGAGTCACCGGTCTCGCGGCGGCGCTGGACCGTGGAGGGGGTGGCCCGGTCGGCCAGCACCTCCTCGGCGCCCTCCTCGCCCCCCAGCAGCGCGACCAGGCGCTGCACCACCTGACGAGACGAGGCGTGATGCTCCCCGACCGCGGCGTACAGGGCGCTGACGTCGGGATAGTGCAGCTCTCGAGACACCGCGACCATCGACTCGGCAGACACCAACCGCTGCACCGGTAGCCCAACTCGGCGCAGTTCCTTGGCGATGGCGTCCTTACCGGTGTCGATGGCCTCTTCGCGACGCTCCTTGGCGAACCACTGCCTGATCTTGGCCCGGGCCCGTGGCGAGGCGACGAAGGACAGCCAGTCCCGGCTGGGCCCGGCACCCTCGGCCTTCGAGGTGAAGATCTCGACGACCTCGCCGTTCTCCAACTGCCGTTCCAGCGCGACAAGCCGGCCGTTGACCCGCGCGCCGATGCAGCGATTACCGACCTCGGTGTGCACCGCGTAGCCGAAGTCGACCGGCGTGGAACCGGTGGGCAGCGTGATGACGTCGCCCTTGGGCGTGAAGACGAAGATCTCCCGGACGGCTAGGTCATAACGCAACGACTCAAGAAACTCACCGGGGTCGGCGGCCTCCCGCTGCCAGTCCAGCAACTGACGCATCCAGGCCATCTCATCGACATCCACGGCTCCGTTGTGAGTGCCGCGAGTCTCCTTGTACCGCCAGTGCGCAGCAATGCCGTACTCCGCGGTTCGGTGCATCTCGCGGGTGCGGATCTGCACCTCCAGCGGTTTGCCGTCCGGCCCGATCACTGTGGTGTGCAGCGACTGGTAGACCCCGAATCGGGGTTGAGCGACGTAGTCCTTGAACCGACCGGGCATCGGCTGCCACACCGAGTGCACCACCCCGACCACGGCATAGCAGTCCCGCACGTCGTCGACCACGATCCGTACCCCGACCAGGTCATGGATATCGTCGAAATCGCGACCGCGCACGATCATCTTCTGATAGATCGAGTAGTAGTGCTTGGGCCTGCCCTCGACGGTAGCGGTGATCAGCGAACCGGACAGCTGCGCCGAGACCTCATGGATCACCGTCCGCAGGTAGGTATCACGTGATGGTGCCCGATCGGCCACCAGTCGAACGATCTCGTCGTACTTCTTCGGATGCAGGATCGCGAAGGAGAGATCCTCTAACTCCCACTTGATGGTGGCCATGCCCAGCCGGTGGGCCAGCGGGGCGAGTACCTCGAGAGTCTCCCTGGCCTTGCGGGCTTGCTGCTCCGGCGGCAGGAACCGCATGGTGCGCATGTTGTGCAGCCGATCCGCCAGCTTGATCACCAGCACCCGCGGATCCCGCGCCATCGCGATGACCATCTTGCGAATCGTCTCGGCCTCGGCGGCAGCACCGAGCTTGACCTTGTCGAGCTTGGTGACGCCATCGACGAGGTGCGCAACCTCATCACCGAAGTCCTCGGTGAGACGGGACAGCGAATAGTCGGTGTCCTCCACGGTGTCGTGGAGCAGCGCGGCCACCAACGTCGTGGTGTCCATTCCCAACTCGGCGAGAATCGTCGACACGGCCAGTGGATGGGTGATGTACGGGTCACCGGACTTGCGTTGTTGCTGGGAGTGCTTGGCCTCAGCAACATCGTAGGCCCGTTGCAGCAGCGCGAGGTCAGCCTTGGGATGCAGCTCCCGGTGCACAACGGCGAGCGGTTCGAGCACCTGTCTGATCGGGCCGGGCCGCTGCGCAGTGATTCGGCGCGCGAGCCGCGCTCGAACCCGCCGAGTGGCTGACGGTGGTCGCTGAGGGACCGTGGCCGGGTCTGGGGCTGGGCCTGGGTCGGCAGGCGACGCAGCGGTGCGCTGCAGATCCTGGCTCAAGCGCACTCTCCCGCCCACGTGGTGACCGATCAGGCTTCAGGGTACCGCCGCGTTCCGTGGCGGGATCCGGAGGACCGAGAGACCTTGCTATTTGTCAGATCGTCAACAGAGCGTGCAGCGAGCGGCCGTCGAGCCGGTTTCGACCCTGAAGCGTGCTGATTTCCAACAGCACCGCAATGCCACTCACCGAGGCCCCGGCCCGCTCGATTAGCGCACAGGCCGCAGCCACCGTGCCCCCGGTGGCCAGCACATCGTCGATCACCAAGGCCCGTTGCCCCGGTCGCAGCACACCGTCAGCCAGTTCCAGCGAGGTGACACCGTACTCCAGAACATAGGCTTCGCTGTCGGACACCAAGGGGAGTTTGCCCGGCTTACGGAGTCCGACCACACCAGTGCCCAGGGCATAGGCCGCGGCCGCACCCAGTAAGAATCCGCGGGCCTCCACCCCGACCACAACGTCGACCTGGTGCGCCAGGACGATCAGCGCATCCACCACAGTCCGGAACGCAGTCGCGTCGGCCAGAACAGGTGCGAGATCCCGAAAAAGTACACCAGGCTCGGGGAAGTCCGGGACTTCTCGGATCAGCGGTACGAGCAGGGCCACCAGGTCGTCCGCATTGGATTCGCGGCACACACCGCCGCCTTACCGGTTGTGCTCAGGTGGCTGCAAGTCCCCCTGAGAGTAAACCACCCGTTCCGCCCGCTCGCTGCCCTGTCGGTCTGTCAGAGTTTCGGCGTGGGCGTCCTTCTGGTTCTGGTTACGGGCATTCCACAGGCTGCGGATTTCCCTCTGCTGCTGAACCTCTTCGAAAATGGGCATCGACGCCTGGATTCGTGCGGGCAGCTCGATCAAGGCAGGCAAGTTGATTGACGCTGGCGTCCTTGTCGACGCGGTCTCGGTCGATCCTGGCATGCCCTGCTCCGAGCTCACCGCTGCACAGGGCTTGTGCTCCGAAATCAGCATTGGGGTACAGGCCGGTGCGGGAGCGGATCGGGACTGGGCATCCTTGTCCCCAGCGTCCTCATCCCGGGCATCCTCGTCCTGGGCATCCTCATCCTGATGAACGGAGCCCGCCGGATATCCGGCGCGAGTGGGGTATTCATCTAGCGCGATCTGACGGTTCACCGTAGGAATCGTGGACGAGTGCTTTGTGTTCGGCTGCGCCTCAGCGGTGAGTTCCCGACCAGCCGGCGCGGCCTTCGCAGCGGGCACGGCATCCGGGGCACGATCCGCCAGCTGACCGTTGGTCACGGCACGCACCGGAGAACTGCCATGAGCGGGCTCGGGGAACGCCAACACCGGTGACCTCGCGTCCGAGTCGAAGATACTGGCGCCGGGCAGGATGACCGCCAACGGCGGGCTGGACAAGCCCGCGGCCAACGCGAGAGCGCCACCCACGACAGCAGCCAGCCGGACCGGCGACCGGCG
>JBGSWT010000169.1:0-1722 GCA_041751815.1 Pseudonocardiaceae bacterium | reverse complement strand
CCGGTTCGACATGCCCTGCAGTGCCGCCTCCGGCGACCACGACGGACACCGGCTTGGTCCTACCCACGCTCATCGTCTGCTCCCGGGCCTGCCGCCGGTTCGGGCTGGATACGGGATGCGGGGTCGCGGCGCAGCCGCGGTGTAGGGCACCGGAGCGCGCAGCCGCAACAGCCGCGAGACGACGCCCTGACTCCCGGACCGGGTGATCTCCGAGCGCAGCGCGCACACCGCCTGCGGTTCATGCCGGGCGAAGTTCGCCAGCAGGCCGAAGCTCAGCATCGTCAGCGCGACGGACGTACCGCCCGAGGAGATCAATGGCAGCGGGATCCCGGTGACCGGCAGCAGGCCGACCACGTACCCGATGTTGATCGCAGCCTGACCGACCAGCCAGGTGGTCACGGTGG
Organism: Pseudonocardiaceae bacterium; assembly: GCA_041751815.1. GTDB lineage: Bacteria > Actinomycetota > Actinomycetes > Mycobacteriales > Pseudonocardiaceae. The sequence continues at coordinate 1,318 of JBGSWT010000169.1, read as the reverse complement.
CCGATACCAACTTGATCCACGGATCGGTGTTGCGCGCCGCGATCCGGATACCCACGTAAGCCAGGGTGCCGAACAGCAGCAGCACCACGAGACAACCCAGGAAGCCCAGCTCCTCGCCGATGATCGCAAAGATGAAGTCGTTGTGCGCGTTGGGCAGGTAATCCCATTTGGCGCTACCCTGCCCGAGCCCCACTCCCCACCAGCCGCCATCAGCCAATGAGAACATCGCTTGGCGGGCCTGGTACGCCGCTCCCTGGGCGTCGGCACCCGGGTTCAGGAAAGACGCGATCCTGGCCGATCGGTAGCTGGCGACGCTGGCCAGGACAAGCGCCCCCACGACCGCGGCGATCGCGATTGCGCCGAACAGCTCACCCGGCGCACCGCTGAACCACAGCAGCGCGAGCAGCACGATAACCAGCGTGATCGTGGTGCCAAGATCGGGCTCCAGTATCACTAGCGCAAAGATCGCTACGGCCACCGGAACCACCGGCACCAGCAGGTGTCGCCACTGGTGCAACAACGCTCGCTTGGTGACCAGCACGTGCGCGCCCCACAGGGCCAGCGCGAGCTTGGCGGGCTCGGAGGGCTGCAGCGACAGCGGGCCCAGCCGCAACCAATTCTGCGAGCCGTTGATCTCAGTGCCCGCCGGGGTGAGCACCACAACCAGCAGCACCACGCAGACCACCAAGAACACCCCGCTGGTCCCCCGCAGCAGCCGCACCGGGACCCGCAACCCGATCCAGAACAACACCAACCCGACGCCGCAATACGCCAGTTGCGCGACGAACACCGCGTAGGACGACCCGACCCGGGTGTAGGACTGCACGTTGGACGCCGAAAGGACCATTACCAGACCGAACAGGGTCAGCAGGCCGAAAACGGCAAGCACCAGGTGCAGCGAGGTGAGCGGCCGGGCCAGCCAGGCGGTGAGCTGGTCACGGGCCGCTGCCCACTGTGTGGCGGTGGATGTCTCCGGACGGGGAGGACGTTTACTCACCGCTGCCCCGGATGCAACGACGTCTCGCTGAGGGCGGTGACTGCCGTAGCGAAGGCCCGACCACGCTGGGCGTAGTCGGCGAACATGTCCATCGACGCCGCCGCGGGGGCGAGCAGCACGACATCACCCGGACGGGCCAGCTCGGCGGCGGCGGCCACCACCTCGATCATGGCGCTATCGTCTCCCGAATCCACCATCCGCACCGGGAGGTTGGGTGCGTGTCGCGCCAGCGCGCCCGCAATCACCGCGCGGTCCGCGCCGAGCAGCACAGCGCCGACCAGCCGATCCCGGGTGTCGATGACGAGTGAGTCCACGTCGACG
>JBGSWT010000168.1:0-10961 GCA_041751815.1 Pseudonocardiaceae bacterium | reverse complement strand
GCGCACGGGGCGTACACGTCGAGCGGTTCGCTCACCAGCGCTGCGGTGGTCGGCGCGACCGCGACCTCAGGGTGCGCGGCACGGACCCGCTCGATCGCCCGCTCATTGACGTCAGCCACGATCACTTCCGCGCCGTCGCCGAGCAGGTGGTCGACCAGCAGTCTCCCGACCTTGCCGACCCCGGCCACGCCTACTCGACGTCCGGACAGGGTCGGCTCACCCCACATGTGTTCGGCGGCCGCGCGCATGCCCTGGAAAACGCCGAACGCGGTGAGAATTGAGGAATCACCGGCGCCGCCATGGGCCAACGAGCGTCCGGTGACGAACTCGGACTCCCTGGCGACGACGTCCATATCCTCGACGTAGGTGCCGACGTCGCATGCGGTGATGTAGCGCCCGCCCAGCGACTGCACGAAGCGCCCGTAGGCGCGCAGCAGCGCTTCGGTCTTGTCCCGGGATGGGTCGGCGAGGATGACGGCTTTACCGCCACCATGGTCCAATCCGGCGAGGGCGTTCTTGTAGGACATCGCGCGGGACAGGTCCAGCACGTCGGCCAACGCCTCCTGCTCGTTGGGGTAAGGGTGGAACCGGGTGCCGCCGAGCGCCGGCCCCAGTGCGGTGGAGTGGATGGCGATGATGGCCCGCAGCCCTGAGGGCTCGTCGCGGCAGAACACCACCTGCTCGTGGTCGCCGGATCGGAACACATCGGTCACGGTGGTGACTCCCTTGTTCGGTGCGCTTGCGGCGCGATGCCTACTTCAGCGGCCGCGCTGTTGCCACCACCAACGAAGGAGCACCACCAGAGCGGCGAGCAGGCCGAAAAGGATCACCAGCTGTCCGGCGGTGGAGGACAGTCCGGTCGGGTCGCCCTGGGCAAGCACCCCATCACGGTAAACCCGGAGGCGGGCACTTAACCTGGCGGAGTGCGGATAACCCATTTCCGGCAGCGGATGGACGAGGAGTTCGGTGCGGTGCGGGCCGCCGCACTGGCCCATGACCACGTGTTCACCGAACTCGGCGGCCGTACGGTGGACGAGGCTCTGGAGGCGGGCATCGACACCAAGCAAGTGTGGACCGTGGTGTGCGCCACCTTCGACGTCCCCGAAGAGCGGCGCTGAACACCCGGGCCTAACCCCTGCCTGGCGTGTCCGTCTCCAGCGCTCGGTGTGTCGCCTCTTGACTCGCTCCCGGCGCCGCTTGGCGCGGCAACCTAGCATCCCGGCGTGTCACCCGTGGTGTCGAACACCTGTTCGCCTAGTCTGTTGTCCACACGCGGACTCCTGTCCACAGGCCCGGCGTGTGTCGCCGCGAAGTGTCAGTCCCATCGCTTAGCGTCGGCGCCGACCCAGAAGAACCGACCAGCGAGGTGGACCGTCAGATGGCAGCAGCACCGGATCGGGAGAAGGCGTTAGAGATCGCTTTGGCCCAGATCGACAAGCAGCATGGCAAGGGCTCGGTAATGCGCCTCGGTGAGGAGGGCCGCGCTCCCGTCGAGGTGATCCCCACCGGCTCCATCGCCTTGGACGTGGCGCTGGGCATCGGTGGCCTGCCCCGCGGCCGGGTCGTGGAGGTGTACGGCCCGGAGTCCTCCGGAAAAACGACGGTCGCGCTGCACGCAGTGGCCAACGCCCAGCGGGCCGGCGGGATCGCGGCGTTCATCGACGCTGAGCACGCGCTTGATCCCGACTACGCGAAGTCACTCGGAGTGGACACCGACGCCCTGCTGGTCTCCCAACCCGACACCGGGGAGCAGGCGCTGGAGATCACGGACATGCTGATCCGTTCCGGTGCGCTCGACGTCGTGGTGATCGACTCGGTGGCGGCGCTGGTGCCACGGGCGGAGATCGAGGGCGAGATGGGCGACTCGCACGTCGGCCTGCAGGCCCGGTTGATGAGTCAGGCACTGCGAAAGATCACCGGTGCGCTGAGCAACTCGGGCACCACCGCGATCTTCATCAACCAGCTCCGGGAGAAGATCGGAGTCTTTTTCGGCTCCCCGGAGACCACCACGGGCGGCAAGGCGCTGAAGTTCTACGCCTCGGTGCGGCTGGACATCCGCCGGATCGAGACGCTGAAGGACGGCTCAGACGCCGTCGGCAACCGGACCCGCGTCAAAGTGGTAAAGAATAAATGCGCCCCGCCATTCAAGCAAGCGGAGTTCGATATTCTTTACGGCCACGGGATTAGCAAGGAGGGCTCGCTGATCGATCTGGGCGTGGAACAGGGAGTCGTTCGCAAGTCGGGTGCCTGGTACACCTATGAGGGCGACCAACTCGGCCAAGGTAAGGAGAACGCTCGCAAGTTCCTCGGCGACAATCCCGACATCGCTATCGAGATCGAGAAACGGATCAAGGACAAGCTCGGCATCGGAGCAAAGCTGGACGCTGATCAGACAGTGCCGGCACCGGTGGACTTCTGATGCTCTCGACCTGTACTGAGGTGACAGGGGCCGCGATGAGCAGGCGCAGCCTTGGTGCCCACGGGCCTGCGATGGAGGAGCCCACGGCAAGCACAGCCATGAGCCCTGCCGCGGTGGCACAGCGCATCTGCTTGCGACTGCTCACGGTTCGGCCGCGCAGTCGAGCTGAGCTGGCCGATGCGCTGCTCGGCGCAGGGATCCCCGAAGAGGTCAGCGAACTAGTGCTCGACCGTCTGGGCGAGGTTGGTCTGGTAAATGACGCCGCCTTCGCCGAGTCGGCCGTGTACTCCGGCCACAGCCACCGAGGCCTGGGCAGGCGGGCGCTGAGCACTGAGCTCCGACGTAGGGGAGTGCCGGAGGAGATCGTCTGCGAGGCAGTGGCAGCGGTACGGCCAGAGGACGAAGAGCAGCGGGCTCGTGAACTGGTCCGGCGCAAGCTACGCAGCAGCGCCGTCGTGGACGCAAGCATCTTGGCACGCAGGCTGACAGCAATGCTGGCCCGCAAGGGCTACTCAGAGGGGCTGGCGTTGCGCGTGGTGCGCGACGAGCTGGGCCCGGGTAATGGGCTCACCGAAGTCGAGCCGTGTGCCGACTGAGCTTCGGGCATCTCCCGCGGGGTGATGAACTCGACGCCGGCGGGAAGATCACCCCGAGCGTGCGCTCTGCTCAGCAGCTGCAACAGGGTCGATCGAAACTCCGTGGCGGCTCGGGTGGGGTGCACGTCGGTGCGGTGGGCGAGGGCGATCGTCCGGACCGGAACTGGGGCCATGAACGGCACACCACGAAGCTTCGGGCGACTGGGGAGAACCATGCTGGGGACTACCGCGATTCCGAGCCCGGCCTCGACGAAGCTCAATACCGCGTCCATCTCGCCCCCCTCGATGGCGAACTTCGGCTGGAAGCCAGCTCGCTGGCAGGCCGCCAGGGTCATCGATCTGAGGTCGTAGCCCTCTCGGAACATCACCAGCGGCCGATCCCGGAGATCGTCGATTCGAAACGAGTCGAGATCGAGGTCCATGTTGCCCGGCACGGCGACGGTGAGTTGCTCGCGAAGGATCGGAACGGTATCTAAAGTGGGATCCCGGCGTTGCAGCGGCGAGGTGATGACCGCCAGGTCGATGGCCCCTTCAGCGAGTTGCCGGACCAGGTCCCGCGATCCGCTTTCATCGATGATGAGCTGGATTCCGGGGTAGCTGGCATGGAAGCACGCAAGTGCGTCGGCCAACGGTCCGGTGCAGAGGCTTGGCGTGGCACCCAGCCGCAGCCGTCCCTGGCGAAGCTCGGCCAACTCATGCACTTGTAGCCGGGCGGTCTCGATGTCGGCCAGGATTCGCCTCGCAAACGGGACGAGCACTTCTCCGGCCGGGGTGAGGGTCACGTTGCCCCGAGCACGATGGAACAGCTCACTGCCCAGCTCGCGCTCAAGGCTGTGGATCTGTTTGCTCAGCGAGGGCTGGGCGACGTGCGCGAGTTCGGCTGCCCGGGTGAAGTGGCGGGTGCGGGCGACGGCGAGGAAGTACACCAGCTGCTGTAGTTGCACGTGGATAGCCTAAGGCTATCGAGACGAGCGTTACGATATCTTTGACCAGTGGCGCTCTCCGGGCTTACGGTCAGTCATCGGCGCCCGTCAGTCATCGCCGTGTGAGCCGCTGACCGCGCGGACCGCGGGCATCGCGGCTGAACCAACCACGTTGGCCTGTGCCACCGACCTGAATCGACGTCATGACGACCACATCTCCGTTGCCGCCGTCCGAGGGCGCCCAATCCGATCGAGCGCAGTCCGATCGAACACGGGCCGGTCGGGCAGCAATCTCTGCCCGGACCCTGCGCACCGATCGCTGGTGGATATCGCCTTTGATTACCGCCATCGTGCTGGGAGGCTTCGTCGTCTACACGACGGTGCGGCTGTTCATGCGTGACCACTACTGGGTCGGTGAATACCAGTACCTCACTCCCTTGTATTCGCCGTGTCTGAGCGTTTCCTGCGCGCCGGGATCATCGCATTTCGGTACCCCGTTGCCGGAATTTCCCCTGGCGCTGCCGTTGCCGATTTTGATCTTCCCTATTCTCGCCGGTTTCCGGGCGAGCTGTTACTACTACCGCAAAGCCGGCTACCGGGCGTTTCTGCTGTCGCCGCCCGGATGTGCGGTGTCCGAGCCGGCGAAGAAGTACGTGGGCGAGACTCGCTTCCCACTGGTTCTGCAGAACCTGCACCGGTACTTCTTCTACCTGGCCAGCGCGCTGCTGTTGATTAACACCTACGACGCGATCCTGGCGTTCTTTCCCGCCGGCGGTGGCGTCGGGGTAGGTGTGGGGTCGCTGATTTTGCTGGTCAATGTCGCCATGCTGTGGCTGTACTCACTGTCCTGTCATGCTTGCCGGCACATCTTCGGGGGTCGGCTCAAGCACTTCTCCAAGCATCCCATGCAGTACTGGTTCTGGACTCAGTTGTCCAAACTCAACGGCCGCCACATGCAGTTCGCTTGGGCATCGCTGATCACGGTGATGTTCACGGACTTCTACATCATGGCCGTCTCCGCGGGCTGGCTCGCCGACCTACGCCTTTTCAACTGACAAGGACTCGACACCCATGACCAAGATCGAGCGGCACGACTACGACGTCGTGGTGATCGGCGCGGGCGGCGCCGGGCTGCGCGCCGCGATCGAAGCCCGCGAGCTGGGCAAGCGCACCGCCGTGGTCTGCAAGTCCCTGTTCGGCAAGGCGCACACGGTGATGGCCGAGGGCGGTATCGCGGCGTCGATGGGCAACGCGAACTCACGGGACAGCTGGCAGGTCCACTTCCGCGACACCATGCGCGGGGGCAAGTTCCTCAACAACTGGCGCATGGCCGAGCTGCACGCGAAAGAAGCGCCGCAGCGGGTATGGGAGCTGGAGACCTACGGGGCGTTGTTCGATCGCACCAAGGACGGCAAGATCAGCCAGCGGAACTTCGGTGGGCACCAGTACCCCCGGCTCGCACACGTGGGCGATCGAACGGGTCTGGAGTTGATCCGCACGCTGCAGCAGAAGATCGTGTCGTTGCAACAGGAGGACTTCGCCCAGCACGGCGACTATGAGGCCAACCTCAAGATCTTCGCCGAGTGCACGGTCACCGAGCTGCTCAAAGACGGTGACGCGGTGTCCGGGGCATTCGGCTACTGGCGCGAGACCGGTCGCTTCGTCCGATTCGATGCGCCTGCGGTAGTGCTGGCCACCGGCGGCATCGGCAAGTCGTTCAAGGTCACCAGCAACTCGTGGGAGTACACGGCCGACGGGCACGCACTCGCGCTGCGCTCAGGAGCCGCATTGATCAACATGGAGTTCGTCCAGTTTCATCCCACCGGGATGGTGTGGCCGCCCAGCGTCAAGGGAATCCTGGTCACCGAGTCGGTCCGGGGTGACGGCGGCGTGTTGCGCAACTCCGAGGGCAAGCGCTTCATGTTCGACTACGTTCCCGAGGTCTTCAAAGACCAGTACGCAACCTCCGAGCAGGAGGCTGACCGCTGGTACGACGACTCGGAGCACCACCGCAGGCCGCCGGAGCTGCTGCCCCGCGACGAGGTCGCACGGGCGATCAACTCTGAGGTCAAGGCCGACCGTGGGTCACCGCACGGTGGTGTGTTCCTCGACGTCTCCACCCGGATGCCGGCCGAACTCATCAAGAAGCGGCTTCCCTCGATGTACCACCAGTTCAAGGAACTGGCCGACGTCGATATCACGGCCGAACCCATGGAGGTCGGCCCCACCTGCCACTACGTGATGGGCGGTATCGAGGTAGAGCCGGAGACTGCGGCTGCCTCGGTCCCCGGGCTCTTCGCGGCCGGCGAGGTCGCGGGCGGGATGCACGGCTCCAACCGGTTGGGCGGCAACTCGCTGTCTGACCTCCTTGTGTTCGGTCGCCGGGCCGGCCTCGGGGCGGCGTCCTACGTGGACTCTCTGGGTGGGTGGCGGCCAGCGGTCCGTGAGGTCGACGTCGACGCCGCAGCGAAGCGGGCGGTCGCCCCCTTTGGGGCAGGTACTCGCAACGACGGCACCGAGAACCCCTACCAGGTGCATCAGGACTTGCAGCAGACGATGAACGACCTTGTTGGCATCATTCGCCGAGCCGACGAGATGGAACTCGCGCTCAAGAAACTCGACGAGCTGCGCCAGCGAGCCCAGCACATCGTGGTAGAAGGGCACCGGCAGTTCAACCCCGGGTGGCATCTCGCGCTGGACCTGCGCAACATGCTTGCGGTGAGCGAGTGTGTCGCCCGCGCCGCACTGGAGCGTACCGAAAGCCGGGGCGGGCACACCCGGGACGACTACCCGGTGATGGATCCCGAATGGCGACACGTGGTGCTGGAGTGCAGGCAGCACCCTGACAGCGCGCGCAGCGTTCGCGTCGAAGGCAAGGAGCAGGCCCCGATGCGCCCGGACTTAGTCGAGCTGTTCGAGCTCGACGAGCTGAAGAAGTACTTCACCGCCGAGGAGCTTCCGGGAGGGGCGAACTGACATGGGCTACCAGCAGCGCTTTCAGGTGTGGCGGGGCGACACCGACGGCGGGGGCCTTGTCGACTTCGACGTGGAGGTCAACGAGGGAGAGGTGGTCCTTGATGTGATCCACCGCCTGCAGGCCACCCAGGCCCCCGACCTCGCGGTGCGGTGGAACTGTAAGGCAGGCAAGTGCGGATCGTGCAGCGCCGAGATCAACGGCCGACCGCGCCTGCTGTGCATGACGCGGATGTCCACGTTGCCGCCACAGCAGCCGGTGACGGTCACCCCGATGCGGACCTTTCCGGTCATCCGTGATCTCGTCGCCGACGTCTCGTACAACTATCAGAAGGCACGCGAAGTTCGGGCCTTCATGCCGCCGAAAGGTGTGCAGCCTGGTGAGTACCGGATGCAGCAAATGGACGTGGAACGTTCACAGGAGTTCCGCAAGTGCATCGAGTGCTTCCTGTGCCAGAACACTTGCCACGTGATCCGCGACCATGAGGAGAACAAGGAGAATTTCTCCGGACCACGTTTCCTCATGCGGATCGCCGAACTGGACATGCACCCGCTGGACGCCGCCGACGAGGAGGGCGTGGATCGCAAGAAAGCCGCGCAGGACGAGCACGGCCTTGGTTTGTGCAACATCACCAAGTGCTGCACCGAGGTCTGCCCGGAGAACATCAAAATCACGGACAATGCCCTGATCCCGATGAAGGAGCGGGTCGTCGACCTCCGCTTCGACCCGCTGGCCCGGCTGCTGCGTCGCAACCGGGGGTAGATCAACGCGGCATTGGTGGGCTGGGCACTGGAGTGCCGAGGTACTCGGCGTAGAGACGGGCCCAGGTACCGTCGTCGATTGCGTGCCGCAGCACCGCAGTGACCCGCTCGCGAAGCACCTGGTCACCTGGCGGCAGGCCGATGCCGTACTCGATGCTCCCCAGCGGTTCGCCGACAATTCGCAGCGTGCCGGATGCCTTGGCCACCACCGCCGCCACCGTGGCCTGGTCACCGGCGATCGCCGCGACGCGACCTCCGAGCAGTTTTACGCAGGCCTCCAACGTCGCCCGGTTCTGCAGCCTCACCTCCCGCGCCACCAGAGCTGCCGCGGCCGGGGAGGCGGCTGGCGCGCACACCTCTCCGGGACCGAGCGAATCCAGGCCGGTCACCGGGCTGTTCGCGGGCACGGCCAGCCGCAGCGGGCGTGTCAGGTAAGGACCCGCGATGCCCACCTCGTCGCGTCGTTGCGGGGTTATCTCGTAACCGCCGAGCACGAGGTCGGCCTCGCCTCGACCGACAGCCGCCTCCCGGCTACCCGCGGCCAGAGGTTTAAAGCTGGTGACGGCCGGGTCCACTCCCAAGTCACGCGCGATCAGACCGAGCAGGGCGACGTCGAAGCCGGTGTAGTCACCCGAGCCCGGCGAGCGCTGCGCCAGTCCGGGGGCTTCCTGGATCGCCACAATGAGTTTGCCGCGCTGGGTGATCCGGTCCAGGGTCGGCGATCCGCTGCTCGCCGGGCGCTGTGGGGCAACGGTGTCGAACGGGCTACCCGCCACCGGGACCGGGGGATCGCGGAACACGTCGACGACCTGACCCAGTACCCACAGCGCTGCGACTCCGAGCATCAGGAGCAGTACCAGCAGGCAGCCTAGCCGGCGCGGTCGTAGCCATCCGCGCCGGCGCAGTACACGCAGCATCGTCCTGGGCCGCCTGCCGGGCGACGGCTTCGGCCCAGCCAGCGGTTCCGGCTGAGGGCCCCGGGGCTCAAGCTCCGCCACGACCGCCCATTCGGTCGAATATGGGCATTGATGGGCGCACAGGCGCAACTTTGTCACGGTCTCCCGAGGCGCTGGCCACCGACGGTGACGTGGGCAGCCCGCGAGCAGATTTGGCCCCGGCTCTACCCTGGACGGACAGAGAGGAATGATCGATCGATGACGGCCAGCACCGAGCAGCGCCCGCGCAGCTACCGCGTGCGCACCTACGGCTGCCAGATGAACGTGCACGACTCCGAACGGTTGGCGGGGTTGCTTGAGGCGGCTGGATACGTCCTCGCTGGGCCGGATGACGCCCCGGACGTGGTCGTGCTCAATACCTGCGCGGTGCGCGAGAACGCCGACAACCGGCTCTATGGCAATCTGGGTCAGTTGCGGCCGGTCAAGCGTGAGCACCCTGGGATGCAGATCGCCGTCGGTGGCTGCCTGGCGCAGAAGGACCGCGGCGAGATCACCCGCCGGGCGCCCTGGGTAGATGTGGTGTTCGGTACCCACAACATCGGTGCACTGCCGGTGTTGCTGGATCGAGCTCGGCACAACGGGATTGCCCAAGTCGAGATTGCAGAGTCGCTGGAGGTATTCCCCTCCGCGCTGCCGGCGAAGCGGGACTCGGCGCACTCGGCGTGGGTGTCGATCTCCGTGGGTTGCAACAACACCTGCACCTTTTGCATCGTTCCCGCGCTGCGCGGCAAGGAGGTCGACCGTCGGCCCGGCGAGGTGCTCGCGGAGGTCCAGGCCCTGGTGGCCGAGGGCGTGCTCGAGGTGACGTTGCTGGGGCAGAACGTCAATGCCTATGGGGTCGGCTTCGGTGACCGGCGCGCCTTCGGCGACTTGTTGCGCGCCTGCGGGCGTATCCACGGCCTGGAACGGGTGCGCTTCACCTCGCCGCACCCCCGCGACGTCCCCTCAGACGTCATCGAGGCGATGGCGCAGACCCCGAACGTCTGCCACCAACTGCACATGCCGCTGCAGTCCGGTTCGGACGCGGTGCTGCGGGCAATGCGCCGCTCCTACCGGGCGCTGCGATACCTTGCGATCGTCGACCAGGTGCGGGCGGCGATGCCTGATGCAGCACTGTCGACCGACATCATCGTCGGTTTTCCCGGCGAGACCGAAGCTGATTTCCAGGCCACCCTGGAGGTGGTCCGGGCGGCGCGCTTCAGCCAGGCCTTCACCTTCCAGTACTCACCGCGGCCCGGCACGCCGGCTGCGGACATGGCTGACCAAGTGCCCAAGGCGGTCGTTCAGGACCGTTACGAGCGGCTTGTCGCGTTACAGGAGGAGATTTCCTGGGAGCTCAACCGCGGCCTGGTCGGCAGCCAGGTGGAGGTGCTGGTCTCCGAGGGCGAGGGTCGCAAGGACGCGGTGACCCGGAGGATGAGCGGGCGGGCCAGGGACGGCCGGCTGGTGCACTTCAATCCGGGCGCGGTCGAGGTCCGGCCGGGGGACGTGGTGCTCACGGAGATCACCTATGGGGCGCCGCACCACCTGGTGTCCGATCTACCGTTGCGAGCTCACCGGCAGACCACCGCCGGTGAGGCTTGGGCAGCCGGTCGCCGACCGACGACGCCGGGGGTGGCACTCGGCTTGCCCTCCTTCGACCGACCAACGTGACCCTGTCCGGGAGCTGTGTGGAGGCGGTGATGTGACCGACGACCCGGAGGGCATCGCCGAGCTGCGCGCCGAGATCGACGCAGTGGAACGCTCTGCGCTGCGCCAAGTGGACCCTGGTGCCCGCGCTGCCATGATCGCAGGTGCGATCATGGTGCTGCTCCTGGCCATCACGCTGCCGTGGGTCAGTGACGCCAACGGCTGGGATGTGTTGCGCGGCACTGCGAACCCGCGCGATCGGGTCGGGCTGTTGCCGTGGCTGTTCGGTGCAGTGGCGCTCGGATTCGGGGTATGTCTGTCAGCGCTGGCGCTCGTGACCCGTCGCTGGGGTCTGGTCTGGGCCAGTGCACTGGGCTGCACCTACTGTGCACTCGATGGGGTATGGGCCATCTGGTCCCGGCAGACCGTGGACGGTCCTGGCCCGGGGATCGGGATGGTGTTGGCCGTCGTCGCTGTGATGGTGCTCGCCGCGCAGTGGTTGTGTCTCGCGCTGTCCCGCCGATAACCGAGTTCGCCGGTAGCCGACCGACCGGTTCACCGGCTGGTGACGGACTGTTCAGCGGCGGCCAGCCATTCTCGCCACTGGTCAGCCTGGGCTTGTGCGGCGGTGGCGCGGCGGTCGTCCCCAGCGGCGCGAGCCTTCGCCGCCTGCGCCTCGAACTGTTCCACCCGCTCCCGGAAC
>JBGSWT010000167.1:0-4204 GCA_041751815.1 Pseudonocardiaceae bacterium | reverse complement strand
ACCGGGCCGATCGGGCGGGTCTGCACGCCCTGCTCGCCGTCGGCCGGGGTGGCCGCGTCGGGCACCACCTTGGACGAATCCTGCTCGGCGTAGGTGTAGAAGCCGCGACCCGACTTCCGGCCGAGCAATCCCGCGGTGATCATCTGTTTGAGCACCGGCACCGGGGCGTGCAACCGATCGCGGGACTGCCGGTACAGCGCGTCGAGAATCTCATAGGCAGTGTCCAGGCCGATCAGGTCCAGCAACGCCAGCGGACCCATGGGGTAGCCGCAGCCATAGCGCATCGCGGCGTCGAGATCCTCCCGGGTTGCGTAGCGCTGCTCGTACATTCGTGCCGCATGATTGAGGTAACCGAACAGCAGCCCGTTGGCGATGAACCCGGCCCGGTCCCCGATCACCACCGGTGTCTTACCCAGCTTCTCGGCCAGCGCCGTGACGTCGCCGACGACGTCCGGCTCGGTGACCACCGTGCGCACCACCTCGACCAGCTTGAGCACCGGCGCCGGGTTGAAGAAGTGCATCCCGACGACCTTGCCGGGCCGCTTGGTGCGTACCGCGAGTTCGGTGATCGACAGGCTCGACGTGTTGGAGGCCAGCACGACATCGTCCCGCACGATCCCGTCCAGCTCGGTGAAGATCCGGCTTTTGAGGTCGAGGTGCTCGGGCACGGCCTCGATCACGAGGTCGACGTCGGCCAGATCGGCCAGCGCTGTGGTGAAGCTGATTCGGTCGAGCAACTCGCGGCGGGCGGTCTCGTCGATCTTCCCTCGCTCCAGGGCGCGCCCGGTGGAATGCTCCAGATGCCCGCGCCCTCGGGTCACGCCCTGCTCATCGACCTCGACTGCCACCACGTCGAGACCGGTGCGAGCGAGCACCTCGGCAATCCCGGCACCCATCGTGCCCATGCCCACCACGCCCACCGTCGTGATCCCCGGTGCCATTTACTGCCTCCCGCGAGCTCACCAGCGACGAAGCGTGCTCAGCGACCGTAGCGCACTCGCATGATCCACAGCAGCACCCGCATCGCCCAAGGAGGGCGGGCGAAAGTGAGCACTTGCAGCACCGGGCGAAACCGGCGACGGGTGACTGCCTTGGCCCGGGTGAACTCACGCAGACCGTCGGCGCCGTGGATCCGCCCGAACCCCGAGTCCCCCACCCCGCCGAAGGGCAGCGACGGCACCGCGGCAAAGGAGAGCCCACTGTTGACCGCGACCATCCCGCACCGCAACCGGGCAGCGATCTCCGGACCACGATGAGCGGAGAACACCGCAGCTCCCAGCCCGTAGGTGCTGGCGTTGGCCCGCGTCACCGCGTCGTCCATGTCCGCGACCCGGTGCACCGTCAGTGTCGGTCCGAAAGTCTCCTCGATCACCGCGATCGAGTCCACCGGTACGTCGGTCAGCACAACCGGCTCTACGTAGGGCGGGCGGACCGACTCAGGGCCGCCCAGCAGCGCGGTGCCACCGCGAGCCAGGGCGTCGGTGATGTGATCACGGATCACGTCGACCTGCTCGGGTCTGGTGATCGGGCCTAGGTCGGAACCCGGATCGGCGCCCGGCTTCAGTCGCCGCGCCCGCGCGATCATCCGCTCGGTGAATTCCGCGGCAACGCTGTCGACTACGTACACCCGCTCCACCGCGACGCAGGATTGTCCCGCGTTGGACATGCCGCCCCAGACCGCAGCGTCGGCGGCGTCGTCGAGGTCGGCGTCGGCGTCCACCAGCAGTGCATCCTTGCCGCCGCACTCCAGTATCACCGGGGTGAGCGTCTCCGCGCAGGCCGCCATCACCTTCCTCGCGGTGGTCGCCGAACCGGTGAATGCCAGCTTGTCGACTCCGGCCCGGCACAGCGCAGTGCCGGTCTCCCCGAACCCGGTGACGACCTGCAGCAGAGGGTGCTCCGCAACCACTTCGGCCAGGCTCTCGGCCAGCACATGACCCACCCCGGGGGTGAGCTCACTGGGTTTGAACACCACGGCGTTGCCGGCAGCGAGCGCGTAACCGATCGACCCCATCGGGGTGTGGGCGGGATAGTTCCACGGCCCGATCACGCCGATTACGCCGTAGGGTTGGTACTCCACCGTGGACGCCTCTTGGGCCATCAGCAGACCCGATCCCACCGATCGGCGGCGCAGCACCCGTTCGGCATTGCGTGCGGCCCAATCCAGGTGCGCGACCACGAGCACCCACTCCAGCCGGGCGTCATCCCGCGGCTTGCCCGTCTCGGCGCTGATCACCCCGGCGAGCTCATTGATCCGCCGGGCCAACCGAGAACACCAGGACAGCAGCCGACGGCGGCGTTCGGCGAACCCGAGGCCGCCCCACCAGGCAGCCGCCTCCCGGGCGCGGACGACGTCCGCCCGCACCGCCGCCTCGTCATGGACCGGGTGGTAGCCGACGACCTCGCCGGACCTGGGGTCCAATGACGCGAAGCGGGTCTGCTGCTCGCTGCCGTGCACCGTCTGAGTCATCGCCACCTCTCCCCGCATACGCCACCAGCCTACGGCCCGAGACAGCGACGAGTCAGCCATCCATGCGGCAAGACGCGGGTCAGAAGAGGCGCAGCTCCAGGGTTTGGGCGCCGCGCAGCTCGTCGTAGTCGACCGTGACGCAACGGATTCCGCGGTCGGTGGCAAGCGTATGGGCCTGGGGCTTGATCTGCTGGGCGGCGAAGAGGCCCCTGACCGGGGCGAGTTGCGGGTCGCGGTTGAGCAGGTCCAGGTACCGGGTGAGCTGCTCCACCCCGTCGATCTCACCCCGACGCTTGACCTCCACCGCCACTGTCATGCCGTCGGCGTCGCGGCACAGCAGATCGACCGGCCCGATCGCGGTGGGATACTCCCGACGGATCAGGGTGAATCCGGGACCCAAAGTTGTGGTGTGCTCAGCGAGCAGCGCTTGCAGGTGTGCTTCGACGCCATCCTTGATCAGGCCCGGGTCCACCCCGAGCTGGTGGTGTGAGTCGTGCAGCACCTCGTCGATCTCGACGATCAACTGCTCACCGGCGCGGTTGCTGACTGTCCAGCGCCCCGGCTGCTCGGTCAACGTGCAAGGCGGGCTCATCCAGTTCAACGGCTTGTAGGCACCGCCGTCGGCGTGCACGCTGACCGATCCGTCCGCCTTGACCAGCAGCAGCCGCGGCGCCATCGGAAGGTGTGCGGTCAGCCGGCCCAGGTAGTCCACCTGGCAGCGAGCGATCACGAGACGCACGGTGCACCAGCGTAGGGCGCCGCACCGAACGCGGGCAGGATCGGGGGTATGCAGACACTGGGTAGCCGTCAGGTGTACACGAACGCCTGGATGTCGGTGCGGGAAGACAACATCCGACGCGTCGACGGCTCACCGGGCATCTACGGCGTGGTCGATAAGCCGGACTACGCCCTGATCATCCCGCTGGATGGCGATCGAGTACACCTCGTCGAGCAGTACCGCTATCCGGTAGAGGCGCGGCGCTGGGAGTTCCCCCAGGGCACCGCGCCACACCGGGCCGATGCCGACCCGGCCACGCTGGCTGCCCGGGAGCTGCACGAGGAGACCGGGCTCGTCGCAGGCCAGCTACGGTTGCTCGGGATGCTCGACGTGGCACCGGGGATGTCGGCCCAACGCGGCCGAGTCTTCCTGGCCACCGACCTGGTCACCGGGCGGCCCGAGCGCGAGCACACCGAGCAGGACATGCGTTCGGCGTGGTTCACTCGAACAGCTTTCGACGAGATGGCGCGCCGCGGTGAGCTGTGCGACGCACAGTCGCTGGCGGCCTACGCCCTGCTCCTGCTACACGAGCGCTCATGAGTGCGTAACTGTGTTCCGCCACTGGGCAACCAGCAGAGCCACTCACGAGCACCTCAGTCCGGCCAGGTTGGGTGGCGCTTGTCGAGGAAGGCGGCCATGCCTTCCTTGGCACCGGCGAGCTGCGAAGCCGAGGCCATCACCTCCAGCGCGATGGCGTAGGCGTCTGCCTCGGGCCGGTCGAGCTGCGCGTAGAGAGTCTGCTTGCCCAGCGCCTTGCTGGCCCGGCTGCCCCGGGTAGCGCGGTCGAGCAGATCGTCCACCGTGGCGTCCAACTCGGCATCCGGGACTGCTCGGTTGACCAGACCCCATTGCGCAGCGGTGCGGGCATCGACGACGTCTCCGGTCAGCGCCATCTCCATCAGCCGCTTGCGCCCGATCGACCGGGCCACCGGCACCGCGGGGGTGTGGCAGAACCA
>JBGSWT010000166.1:0-7760 GCA_041751815.1 Pseudonocardiaceae bacterium | reverse complement strand
CATGCGCGGTGGCTGGCCTGGGATGACCCCGACACCCTGCGCGCCGACCTGGTCATCCTGCGCGCCACCTGGGACTACGTCGACCGGCTCGACGAGTTCCTGGCCTGGACGACGGCCGTGCCGCAGCTGCTCAACGCGCCGCCTGTGGTCGCGTGGAACACCGATAAGCACTACCTGCTCGACCTGCAACGTGCCGGTGTCCCGACGCTGGCCAGCCGATTCTTCGCCCCGGGCGACAAGCTGCGGTTGCCGGCGGGTGAGCTCGTCGTGAAACCCGCTGTGGGCGCCGGCTCCGTTGGCGCGCAGCGGTTTTCCGACGCCGCCGCAGCCCGCACGCACGCCGCAAAGCTGCAGGCTCAGGGTCGCACGGTACTGGTCCAGCCCTACGACGCACGAGTGGAAGACGGCGAGACGGCGCTGGTCTTTCTCGGCGGCCAGCAGTCCCACGCATTCACCAAGGGCCCGATACTGCCCCCGCCGGGCCCAGCGGCTCCCGAATTCGACAGCTCCGGCAGCTACGCGGACGAATCGCTGACACCGGCAGAGCCCGACTTCGAGGTGTGGGATCTGGGATATGCGGCGCTGGCGGCCGCCGCCGCCCACCTGGGCATCGACCCAGGCGAGTTCCTCTACGCCCGCGTCGACGTGCTCGGCGGACCGGACGACGCGGCGCTGCTGGAGCTTGAGCTGGTGGAGCCGTCACTGGGCTGGCGTCAATTGGACCCCTCAACGCGGGCCGGCCAGCAGCGCGAGTTCACGCTGTGCGTGGAGTCAGCGCTGGACCGGCTCGGGTTGGGCCCGTTCTCGCATCGACGCCCATAGCGCCGCTGTGGCGGCCGTGCACGCGGCCGCGCCCGCCACATGCAAGGCCACTAATGCCGCGGGCACGCCGGTGAAGTACTGCACGATACCCACCAGTCCCTGAGCGCACACCAGAATCACCAGCACACCCAGGCGCGTCAGCACCGGCCGCGCCGCGTGTACCGCCAGCAGCGCGAACCCCAGCCCGACGATCAGCGACAGGTAGGCGATCAGCAGCGAGGAATGCAGCTGCACCAGCGCGGTGACCTGCACCTCCAGTCGCGGCACCGTCCGTTCCACGCTCTTGTCACCGGCGTGCGGGCCCGCGCCGGTGACCAGTGTTCCGGTCACCAGCACCGCCACGAGCGCGCCAGCACTTAGTACGGTCAGCCACCGCAACGGCGTGGGGACCCGTCTTGTCGGGACACCGTCGTCGGGTTCGCCGATTTTGACGTAGAGCAGCACCGCCAGCCACACCATCGCCATCGAGGCCAACAGGTGGATGGCCACCGTCCACCACAGCAACCCGGACAGCACGGTGATGCCACCCATGACCGCCTGGAGCACAGTCGACGCCGGCATCAGCCACGCATACACCAGGACCTCGCGGCGTCGACGCGCCCGGGTCACGGCGAGCACCGCCAGGGCGGCGGTGAGCACGACGGCGAAGGTGATCAGCCGGTTGCCGAATTCGACCGCCTGGTGGACCAGCGGTACTTCAGCGACCGCAACAGGGGTGAAGCTGCCCGGGAAGCACTGCGGCCAGGTCGGGCAGCCCAGTCCCGACGCGGTGACGCGCACGATCGCGCCGGTGACCGCTATCCCGCCCTGGGTGAGGACGACCGCCGCAGCGATGAGGCGCTGGGCGCGCAGGCTGGGCAGCGGAAGCAGGTCCACCAGCCGCAGGAAGATCCTTCCGACGGGCACCGCCCGATCGTAGAGCAAGCAGAACTACAGTCCGTAGTAGGGCGCTGGGCCGTTTTCATCGAGACTGAAACGGCGTAGCACTTTCGCGGCGTGTCGCCTGCGACGTTTCAGTGTCGCGGCCGCCGAGCGCTCAGGTGAAGCGGAACCACCGCAATGCGCACAGCGCCGCAATGACACCCCACGCCGACAGCACGGCCAGGCCGAACCAGTCCACCGACAAGGTCATTGCCTGCGACAGCGCCTCGGTCAGGGCACCCGACGGAGTCAGCCGGGCCACCCACGTGACGGTGGAGGGTACCGCCTCGGTCTCCAGGGTCAGGGCGCCGAAGCCGGCGAAGACAAACCACAGCAGGTTCGCGACCGCCAACACGATCTCGGCGCGCAACGTCCCGCCCAGCAGCAGGCCCAGTGCGGCGAAGCCGGCCGTGCCCAGCGCGATCACCACCGCGCCCAGCACCAGGCCGGCGAGGTGTGGACGCCAGCCGAGGGCAAATCCGATGACACCCAACACAATTGATTGCAGAAAGACGACCGCCACCACGGCCAGCGACTTGCCGGTGATGATTCCCCACACCGGTAACGCAGTGGCACCCAGACGCTTGAGCGCACCATATCGACGGTCGAATGCCACCGCGATGGCCTGCCCGGTGAACGCCGTGGAGATCACCGCCAGCGCCATGATCGCCGGCACGAACGTCGCGGCCCGATCGGGTCCGAACGACCCCAGCGGCAGCAGCGTCAACCCCACCAGCAGCGTGATCGGGATGAACATCGTCAGCAGCAACTGCTCGCCGTTGCGGAGCAGCAGCTTGAGCTCCAGGCCGAACTGCGCGGTCAGCATCCGCTGCACGGTGTTGGGCCGTGGATCGGGTGTGAAGGTTCCCGGCGGAAAGAGGCTCTGTGTGGTTGGCTCTTCGCCCGAGGGGCTCATCGCCGTGGTTGGCTCTTCGCCCGAGGGGCTCATCGCCGCAACCCCCGACCGGTCAGTTCCAAGAACACATCTTCCAGACTGCGCTGCTCGACCCGCATATCGGTGGCCAGCACGTCGAGCCGCGCGCACCAGGCCGTCACGGTGGACAACACCTGCGGATCGATGTGTCCCTCGACCAGGTACTCCCCGGGCGACAGCTCACTGGTCCGGTAGCTCTCGGGCAGGGCCGAGATCAGCAGCGACAGGTCCAGCCGTCGCGGGGCAGTGAACCTCAGCTGGTTCTCCGCGCCGTTGCGCATCAGCTCGGCCGGGGTTCCGGTGGCCACCGAAACCCCGTGATCGATGATCATCAGACGGTCGGCGAGTTGCTCGGCCTCGGCCAGCTGGTGGGTGGTCAGCACGACGGTGACGCCGTCGCGGCGCAGTCCGTCGATCAACTCCCACACCACTAACCGTGCGTGGGCGTCCATCCCCGCCGTCGGCTCGTCGAGGAACACCAGCTCCGGGCGCCCCACCAACGCGCACGCCAGCGCCAGCCGCTGCTGCTGACCGCCGGACAGCCGCCGGTAGGTGGTACGAGCCGCCTCGGTGAGGCCCAGGGTGCTCATCAACCACTGCGGGTCCAGCGGGTTGGCAGCGTACGCCGCGACCAACTTGAGCATCTCGCCCGCCCGCGCCGCGGGATAGCCGCCACCACCTTGCAGCATCACCCCGATGCGTTCCCGCACCTGGGCGTTGTCCGCGATCGGGTCCAGCCCGAGCACCTCGATGGTCCCGTCGTCGGGCCGAACGAAGCCTTCGCACATCTCGACGGTGGTGGTCTTGCCGGCCCCGTTGGGACCAAGCAGCGCGAACACCTCGGCGGGGTGGACCTCGAGGTCGAGCCCGGAGACCGCGGTCGTCGATCCGTATGCCTTCGAGACGCCGCGCATCCGTACCGGGATGGTCACGGAGACTCAGCGTAGGCGCCGGGTTTCGCGGACGACGGCGCCGGGAGTTGTGACTGCGGTGCAGCGGCAAGCGGCGGCGACGAAGACACCAGCGCGGAATCGGCATCGGGCAGTCGCCGCCAGGGCAACCGGTAGTAGGTCACGGCGATCAGCAGCGCCACGATCACGGTGCTGGCCACGGTCGCGTCGACGATCTGGAACAACGCAAACCGGTCGCCGTTGGCGGTCGGGCCGAAGATGCCGACGACGAGGGTGATGGCGATGGTGGCCGTGCGGAACGCGGGCCGGGTGGCCCAGGCTGCCAGCGGGATGATCGCCCACAGCAGATACCACGGCTGGACCACGGGGAACAGCAGCACGGTGGCCGCCAGCGCGACCCCGAGTCCACCCACCGGGTGCAACCGGCCGCGCAGCACCGCCAGCAGCAGCCAGATGACCGTTATCGCGATGATCAGAACACCGATCGCACGGGTCAACGACAGCACCGCCGTGGTGTGATCGCCCAGACCCAGCACAATGCCGACCTGACCGGTTCCCAAGGCCACCAGCGTCGGCGGCGACATCCAACTGCGCACCACGTTCGCGGTGCCCAGGGTGAAGATCCAGCCGAATCCCAGCCCGCTCGCCCAACCGATCACCGCCATCACCGCCAACGACAGCGCGGCCATCATCGCGCCCGCAGTAAAAAAGGCCCGGATCGTTCCGCCCCACCGCCAGGCCAGTGCCATCGCGACGAAACCGAGAGCCAGCAGGGACGGCAGCTTGACCTGCGAGGACATGGTGATCAGTACCGCGCCTGCCAGCAGCATGCCCAGCGGCGCCCACTCGGACCATTGGGCTGACCACTCGCCACGACCGCGTGGCCAGCTCACCGGCCGCGGTATCAACCGGCGGGTGGAGTCGATCCCGCGCAGGGCGAACTCCGTTCCGGCCAGCATCAGGCCGAGCATCAGCGCCTCGTTGTGGATGCCGGCGACCAGGTGCATGAACAGCAGCGGGTTGGCGGCACCCAGCCACAGCGCGCTGACCTCGGCTACGCCGCAGCGCCGCGCCAGCCGCGGAGTGGCCCAGACGATCAGCGCCACGCCGATCAGCACCACCAGGCGGTGAAACAGCACCGCAGCAACGATGTTCTCCCCGGTCAGAGCGGAGATGCCGCGGCCGATCCACAGGAAGAGCGGTCCGTAGGGCGCCGGCGTCTCCCGCCACAGGCTGGGCACCGACAGCGTGAACACATGGTCCAGACCCAGCCCGGGCGCGGGCCCGATCCGATAAGGGTCCAGGCCGAGCCGCGAGATCTGACTCTGGGCCAGGTAGGAGTAGACGTCCTTGCTGTACATCGGCGGCGCGATCAGCAGTGGCACCACCCACAGCAGCAGCGTGCGGTCCAGCTGGCTGCGCGACATGCGGCGGTTGCCGAGCGCGAAGCGGCCCAGCATCAGCCAGGCCAGCGTCATCATCACCGCACCGGTGGTGGTCATCGTCAGCGATACCGTCTGGATGCGCGACGGAAGGTTGAGCAGCCGGACCCCGAATGTCGGGTCCTGAACCACCGGACGCGCTCCCGCACCCAGCGCACCGATCGCCATCAGCACCGTGCCGGTAGCGCCGAACAGCCGGGTGCGTCGCAGCGCGATGAGCTCGGCGTCATTCAGCGGTGAGCCCACGGTCCGCTCGTCGGCGTGCCAGCGGGCGATCGACGAACTCAGCGAGCGTCGGCGGGCTGCCATCTCAGCAGCGTAACCGCCGCCCTGTCCGCCACCCGCCGTGAGCAGCGCGACCGCAACTGAGGGTGCCCTTGGTGGACCGGGTCCCCTAATTGCGTCACACTGGTGTTGTGAAAATACGTCCTGAGATGGAGCGCGCCATGCCGGCAGCTCAGGATGGCCATACCCGCAGCGCCGTCGTCCAATTGCTGCTGGAGGCCGGACCGATCACCGCCAGCCAGATCGGCGAGCGGCTGGGCCTGTCGGCTGCCGGTGTGCGTCGGCACCTGGACGCCCTGATCGAGGCCGGCGAGGCCCAGGCCAACGCCGCGGCATCATGGCAGCAGAGCGGCCGCGGGCGCCCTGCCAAGAGGTACAGGCTCACCGCTGCGGGTCGGGCCAAGCTCGGGCACACCTACGACGACCTGGCAGCCGCGGCGATGCGGCAGTTGCGGGAGATCGGCGGCGACGACGCCGTGCGGACTTTCGCGCGGCGACGTATCGACACCATCTTGTCCGGCGCCGCCGACGGCGCCGACGACATCGAAGCGGGTGCCGAACGCGTCGCCGACGCGCTGACCAAGGCCGGGTATGCGACCACCACCACCCGCGTCGGCGGCCCGGTTCAGGGCGTGCAGATCTGCCAGCACCACTGCCCGGTGTCGCATGTCGCCGAGGAGTTCCCCGAACTGTGCGAGGCGGAAAGGGAAGCTTTCGCCGAGGTACTGGGTACCCACGTGCAGCGGCTGGCCACCATCGTCAACGGCGACTGCGCCTGCACCACCCACGTCCCGCTGAGCACGACGAGCCACTAGTACTTCGGCGCACAGCCCGCGTCGAAGCCGCCACGATCCTTGAAGGAGCGTCGATATGACCCTCACCCCGGAGACCTCGGTCGCCACGCCCACCGCCTTGACCCAGGAAGAGACGATCGCCTCGCTGGGCAACTACGGCTACGGCTGGTCCGACTCCGATGTCGCGGGCGCCAGCGCGCAGCGCGGGCTGTCCGAGGCGGTGGTGCGCGACATCTCGGCCAAGAAGAGCGAGCCCGAATGGATGCTGGCGAGCCGGTTGCGCGCGCTGCGGACGTTCGGCAAGAAGCCGATGCCGAACTGGGGCTCCAACCTGGAGGGCATCCACTTCGACAACATCAAGTACTTCGTGCGCTCGAGCGAGAAGCAGGCCGCCACCTGGGACGACCTGCCCGCCGACATCAAGAACACCTACGACAAGCTCGGGATCCCCGAGGCCGAGAAGCAGCGGCTGGTCTCCGGTGTGGCCGCACAATACGAGAGCGAAGTTGTTTACCACTCGATCCGCGAGGACCTCGAGGCACTGGGCGTCATCTTCCTGGACACCGACACCGCGCTGCGCGAACACCCGGACATCTTCAAGCAGTACTTCGGCACGGTGATCCCGGCTGGGGACAACAAGTTCTCTGCGCTGAATACGGCCGTCTGGAGCGGGGGCAGCTTCATCTACGTCCCGCCGGGCGTGCACGTCGACATCCCGCTACAGGCCTACTTCCGGATCAACACCGAGAACATGGGCCAGTTCGAGCGGACCCTGATCATCGCGGACGAGGGCTCGTCAGTTCATTACGTCGAGGGCTGCACCGCGCCGACCTACTCGACCGCCAGCCTGCACAGCGCCGTGGTCGAGATCATCGTCAAGAAGGGCGCCCGGGTCCGCTACACGACGATCCAGAACTGGAGCGCGAACGTCTACAACCTCGTCACCAAGCGTGCCGTTGCGTACGAGGACTCGGTGATGGAGTGGGTCGACGGCAATCTCGGCTCCAAGGTGACGATGAAGTACCCGTCGATCTACCTGCTCGGCGAGCGCGCCCACGGCGAGGTCCTGTCGATCGCCTTCGCCGGCGACGGCCAGCACCAGGACGCCGGCGGCAAGATCATCCACGCCGCGCCGAACACGACCTCGCTCATCACCTCGAAGTCGATCTCCAAGGGCACCGGGCGCACCTCGTACCGCGGGCTGATCAAGGTCTACCCCGGCTGCGAGAAGTCGAAGTCGACCGTGCGCTGTGACGCCCTCATCCTCGACGAGTCGGCCCGCTCCGACACGTATCCGTACATGGAGATCGACGAGGAGGACGTCACCATCGGCCACGAAGCGACCGTCAGCAAGGTCGGCTCGGAGCAGCTCTTCTACCTGATGAGCCGCGGCCGTTCCGAGGCGGAGGCCAGCGCCATGATCGTGAACGGCTTCATCGAGCCGATCGTCAAGGAGCTGCCGATGGAGTACGCGGTCGAGATGAACCGCCTCATCCAGCTCCAGATGGAAGGCGCCGTCGGGTGACACTCCAGGCGCCCCGCGCCGTATCGGCGCTCGACGCCATGGCGATCGGGGCACTCAGCGACCACTTCGACGAGCCCGACTGGCTTCGCGCGTTGCGCGCGGGTTGGTGGGAGCGCTCCGTCGCCA
>JBGSWT010000165.1:0-30304 GCA_041751815.1 Pseudonocardiaceae bacterium | reverse complement strand
CGGCGTTGCGCCACCGACAGGTTCGCCCAGTTCTTCAGCCACAGCCAGCGGGTGCGCCGCAGCTCCGGGCGGGTGGCGACCTCCTGGCGGCGCACGGTGTCGATGGCCTCGCTGAGCTTGGCGGCCAGGTGGTAGCGGTCGAAGGTCATTGTCGCGTTCGGCAGATGGGCGCTGATTCCGCTGACGAACGCCGTGCTCATGTCGGAGCTGGTGTCGGTAATCTTCATCGGGTCACCCCCGTGTTCGCCCAGATCCGCGGCGAAGCGGGCGACGGTGTCCGCGCAGCGTCCGTCGGTGGCGAAGATCACCCGCCGGGCATCCAGGTCAGCGAAGATGCTGATGTAGTCCTGGCCCTTGCGCGCGGAGGTCTCATCCATCCCGACCCGGCACACCCCCGAGCAGTCGCGCTGGTCGCGGGCGGTGTGCACAGGGTGCTCCAGCACCCGCCAGATCCTGGTGTCATGCTCGCGGGTCATCGCCGCGACCTTCGCCACCGGCATCGCCGACGCGAAGCTGCACACCAGCGCCTCAAACAACAACGTGAACCCCGACCCGGGACGCGCCCAGGGAACGCTCACCTGCCGCACTCCGTGCTCGGGGCAGCGCACCCGTGGCAGCCGGGCATGCAAGAACGCCTTGTGCTGGAAGAAGTCCAGATGCCGCCACGTCTTGTCCACCGTGTCATGCACCGCACACGCACCCTGCGCGCAGTCCCTGGCCGGGCAGGCGAACCGGGCACCACGCTCAAAACCCAGAAACAGATCCAGCTGGGCGGCCTCGGCGTCGAACTCGGTCCGGATCACCCGCCACGGCCCGCTCAACCCCAACGCCGCCGTGAACAACCCCAGCTCATCCATACCCCAGCGACCCCCTGCCACACGACCATCACGGACAGTCACGCAGCCAACGAAACCACCACCCCCTCGTCAACCCGCCACGCCGGGACCACACCATTTGATCATCAGTTGATCACCAAACCCACTTGATACAGCGAGGAACCCTTGGCTGGCGGGCTCAGGACCTGCGGGCTGGCCTTCCGAGTTCTCATGCCACGGTTTGTCTTTCTCAATGACCGTCACGCCGATCCCGTCGGCTCGACGCTAGTCGGTGAGTTCGCGCCGGCGTGTCGAAGTCGATCTTGTCCCGGCAGTACACACGATCGGGGTTGAGGATGACGTATTTATCGGGAGTTGCGAGACCTCATTCCCATGCTGGTTTGGATCGTGACGGACACCTCACTGGCCGTGATCGGGGACCCACAGAACGTCAGTAGCGCCGTTGTGGAGGGAGCTCCATGAGCACGTCATCGCATTCCCGTCAGGGCGGATCCCCACGTCACCGGATCATCTGGAGGCGGCTGGCGGTCCTGATCCTCACGGTCGGTGTTCTGCTCGCGTCGGTGAGTTGCACCGGCAGGCCTGCTGAAAAAATCGAGGATCCCACCGTCGTCTCGTATGCCGGAGCGGCGAGCCGGCTCAGCGGGCTGGAGCCGGCCGAGGCGGAGGAGCAGCTGCGGGACTGGGCGCGGACCGGATTGGCGTCGTATCTGGAGTTGGACACCGCGCGCCTCCGCGATGCGACCTATGACACCGTGCCGGTTCGGGACTTGGCGTTCGCCGATCTGTCCAGACAGCCCACGGGGCCGGGGCGAATGCTGTACGACGGACGCGGTGTGCTGCATGTGTTGGTCCCTCGCGGCGATCCACATGAAGCTCGTACGATCGGGTTGCTCATCGACCAGCACCGGTCCGATGCTGGTGCCGACCCGCAGCAGGTTCAGGTACACCACTACCAGATCAATCCCGGCGCTCAGGCCATCGAGCTGACTCACGCGAAACCGGGAACCACCTCTGAGGTTCGGTCGGCGCGCGGGTTCGTCACGATGCGCATCGATGAGACCAGGGGATTGACCGACTTCTTGGCGCAAACCCGGCATCTGTCTTGGTTGGAGGTGCGCGGAACGGAGATCTGGGCGGGGGGATGGAACTGGCCCGACGTGCCGGCGGCGCCGCTGGACGTCGAGGACATCTCGGTTATCCAACGAGGATACCTGCAGCCACCTTCTGAGTTCCGTCCTGCCTTTTCGCTGGACCCAGGGCCACTACAGACCAGAGACGATATTCTCGCGGTGCTCCCGGGCCTGCGCCCGGAGCTTGCTGACCGGCTTATCTCCCGCGATTGGCGAGGCTCGCCTTTCACTGCCGACGAGCTGGCCAATGTGGTCCATGATGCACTCTGGGACAACATTCCGCCGCCTGCGGCTCTGGCTGAGGCAGGACTGCCCTCGGACCGCACCCAGCTCTGGGCTCTTTACCTGCTTGTCAGCGACCGGCCGGCCTACAGCCAGGCGCGCTACGACGGGCGGCTGGAAGGCACCAAGGTCGGGATGACCCTCTTCTACACCGACTACGTGGCCAAGAGCTGGGCGCACAGCGGGGTCGGCACTGGTGTTCCTACCCAGGCGGTCGCTGGGTTCGTCCCAAACTCGAACGCGGTGACCCCGTGGAGTCAGTGCGCCGGACCTGAGCGCCCAAACCTTGAGTACGGGCGGCTGTGGTTCGGCCAGAACGAATCCGGCTTTGCCTTCAATCGTGACCGAGTCAACATCGGTGCACTGGCGACGCGGCTGTTCTCCCGGTCGGAAGAAAAGGGGGGCACCGAGGTTGAGCCGAGCTTCGAGATCGGCCGGGGCATGCGTTGGTGGGACCAGCACTACCAGGCAGTCGCTGATTACGAGCCGCAGTACCAGCGGCTTGACCAGATCATGCGGTGGAGTGGCGCCCTGGAGTGGCTGATCTCTCAGACCCCAGCGGGGCTTCCACAGCTGGACGACGGCGCGATCCGGTCAGATCTGCGGTTCAAAGATTGGTACACGCAGCACGGCGAACTGAGGCAGCGTTCACAGATCGAGTTCGTCACGCCCCCGTCGGCGCAGCAGGAAGCTATCCGGCAAGCGCCATCAGCAGTCTTTGAGAACTGCGGAATTCCGTTGATCGCTGGAGGCGTCTCGCTCGGCGACATCATCCAGCGCAAAGATGGCCGGAGTTTCCACGCCGACCTGCCCGAGCCGGTCCGCCGTGGTGGCCTGGTCGACGAGGCATCCCGCTTCGACCCGTTGACCGGGTCCGGGCAGATCACACACGTGTCGATCGACGGCGCCGGCCGCGTTGTGGACAGCCTCCAACGCACGTTTTCTACAACGGCGGACGGTCGCGCCCTCATCGACGTCGTGGCCGACGGCCGCCGGGTGGTCCCCTTCGGGGGCTTGAAGGTCTTGCGCACCGAGGCTGCTACTCGCCAGCTCAAGAGTGAGGTTGCCGCTGACCGGGGGCAGATTTCGCAGCGCGTCGAGTTCCAGGGTTATGAGCTGGGGGAATTGGTAGCGCGCAAGGAGGTCGATGCGGTCATGATCCAGTGGCGGCCAGGCCTGGTCGACCGCGCTCGTCGAGTGTTGGAGTCGATCCAGGACCGTTTGGTGTCCCAGCCTTCCGCGGAACTGCCATCCGCCACGGACGCAGTGCTGTACAGCTACCAGGACGCCAACGGCCGGGCCATGTATAAGGTCGGTGGCCCGGACGAGCCCTGGCTCTCGATCACCAAGGAGGGGGCGCCGCCCGGCGAGGAGATGGCCTTTCGCCTGGGTGGGCCGGACCCGGCAACTGGCAAAGCAACATTCTTCGAGGGCAGGTTCTCGCAGCGCCCTGAATTGCAGCGCCCTGAGTTGCCGCCGGTAGACGGCGGACCCCCGCTCTGGATCGAGATCACTCCCCCGAGCGGTGGTCAGCCGCCCCGAGTCATCGCGGCCGGCGTGCCTGAGTCCAATGCTCGCACCGTGCAGGTGACCACCCCGGACGGCAGAACTGGCGCCGTCAGTCAGATCGGTGATCGCGTCCTGGCTCGGTACGACGATCCGATCGTGGGTTTCAACGGCACCGTCGAAGGTGCCGCCTTGCTCCGGGACTATCCCCGCGTTGCCGAAGTGATGCGCAGTGCCGCCGAGGCCAACGACGGGTTTCTCCGCGGTGTCCGTCTCGGCGACGATGGCGTGGCGTTGGTCCGTGCCAACGAAGTGATCCTTGCTGCCGCGAACCATCCGTGGACCAATCGGGTGCAGCAGGCGATCGGCCCGGGTTCTCCCCAGCCGGCACCGCTGTTTCGCATCGAGGGCGACCGCGTCCTCCACGTCGATCTGAGCGGACTCACGGAACGTCCTGGCTCGATACAACGAAGTAGTCTCGATGAACTACTGAACAAGACCAGCGGCGATATCTACCTTTACCGACCCATGCTCACTGTCGAGAACGGTGCGATCCTCCGCGATGCATTACCGCTCGAGGACAATGTGATCATTCGGGCAGCAGAGTCTCCTCCACGCCCTGAGGGCATGATCTCGCAACCTGACATCCGCATCCACGATGGCGCGGAGTGGTGGCGAGTGAGCGGTAGCGGCAATGCCGCCGGCCCTGGCAGTGGAGTCATTCCGGCACCCAGTGGGCAAGTTCTCCTCGTCTGCCCGGACATCGACGAGAACATCCCCGGTTGTGAGGAGTAATGCCACCAACCACGAGGCATCCGCTCGAGCTGCAACCCGGCACCCCGGTCGCTGCTGCGGTCACCCGAGCTCGTGAGGCGTTCGCGCGGGCGGACGCGGCGGGCTTCGACGCTGCCTACCAGCAGGCCGTTGGGCTGGCCGCAGGAGATCCCACGCTCTGGTCGGCGTTGGCTACCAACCATGCCGAGGGATTGCGAAAGCTAGGGCGCGTCACGCTGGCGCTGCAGCGCTGCACCGAGTATGTGGACGTCGGCCCGAGCCACATTTCGCTGCGCTTGCTGCGCGCTCAGATCCGTTCCTCTGTTGGCGACCACTGCGGCGTTGGCGCCGATGCCGCCGCCATCCGCACCGCACTCGAAGGCCAGCCGCATCTCCTGCCCCAGGACGACAGCGCAAGGCTGCACCGGGTGCAAGGGCTGGCGGCGGCTGATATGGGGGACCTCGACAGGGCAGTCAATCACTTGGATGCGGCGCGGCGGGGTTTCCTGGAGGCCGGCAATCACGCTGGCGTGGCGGCCATCGAACTTGACCGGCTCCAGATCGAGGTACGGCAGGGTGACGAGCCGGCGGCATCTGACGTGTTGTCTGGTGAGCCACCGCAGACCGTTTCGGATTACCTCCTGCTCGCCGTGGCACTGAGGCGCGAGCTGCGCTATGAGCGCGCCTTCATGGTGTTATGGCGCGGTGTCGATCACAATATCGACCCGGCGCTGGGCTGGCACGTGTGGTACGAGCTGATCCTGCTGCTTCGGCTCATGCGTCAGGACGATCTCGCTGAACGATTACTCCCGTCACTCCAGGCCGCCGCAGCGGTATCGGCCGATCCGACGGCAGCAGCCGCGGCGGTAGACCGGCTGTCCGCCACTGAGGCGAGCAGAGATGCCCTCTCTCCGCGGTTTGATCGACGGGTCCAGCACGCCCGCCGACTGATCATCGAGACTCGGCTTGAGGAGGCTGAGTCTCGGCTAGATGAGCTTCATCCACTGGCACACACAGACCGTGATATCGCGACCTGGCAGTTGGCCGCGGGAGAACTCAAGCTATCCCGACCCGAGCTTTCCGAGAGCCATCCCTGCACTCAGGCTGCCGTCGGCCACTTGACTGAGGCTGTCACTCGTGCTTCGGCAGCCGCGCTTGTCGAGGTGCGGGTCTGCGCGCTGCGATCGCTGGGCCACGCATTCGACCGGCTTGATGCCGACGAACGGGCTGCGGAGTGCTGGGCCGAAGCGCATCGCCTTGAAGAACACATCGCTGGGCGTCAAATTTCCGATGAGGTACGAGTCGGGATGTTGCAGGCCGTTCCAGGCGAGCACGACGAACGGATTCGCGCCGCTGCGCAGAAGCTGAACGATCGCGGTCCCGAGGCGACGGCCGCGATCGTAGTTGCCATGGAAGCCGCTCGTGGAGCAACGATTTTAGGGCGGATCCTTCCCGATGAAGCAGGTCTCGCCCGGGATCTCCCGAGGCCGAGTGATCTCAACGGTGCCTGGCGATGGGTGAGCGACGTGGCCGATCGTTTACCTCCAGCTCAGGCGGTTTGGATAATCCATTCCACTCCCGACCGGGTGCATCACGCCCTTGTGGGCAGGGGACTGCTCTATTACAAGTGCGTCCCTTCCGGAAGAAAGAAGCTGACGGCGGCGGTCGACGCCCTCATGGCATGCTGGAGCAGTGACGAATCACTCGAAGCCAGCATAAAGGGTGGCGAGTTCAACGCATCACTCAAAGAGATTGCCGCCCAAGTCGGTATCGATGCGGTGGTCCGGAGGCTCAGGCTTTCCCCGCATGTCCGCCGGATCGCGATCGTGGCCGGAGGGGAGCTGTCGGATATCCCGTTCGCTGCCCTGACGGTTACCGGAGAAACTGAGCCGCTTGGCCTTCAGTTCGCTCTGTCCGACCTTCCTTGCCTGTCGGCCAGGCTCCCGCTGCATCGTCGATCACTTCGGCTACGCGGTGACCGGCTGCTTCTGGTCAGTCCGCCGGCCGGCGGGCTGACCACGGCCGCAGGCAGGCGCGCCCATACGGTGCTGAGCGGAGCGCATGCTACCTGGAGCACGGTGCAGACGGAGCTCGAACTCCGCCGCTATCGTCAGGTGAGGATCGACAGTCACGGTCAACACGACCATGACGATCCGGCGAAGTCATGGTTGCAGCTGGCTCCCGATGGGCAGCACGGTCGGCTGCGGCCCGAGGAGCTGCAGCGGATGGATCTACGTGGCTGCGGAACTCTCGTGATCGGCGCGTGCGAATCGGGAATGGCCCACCGCACCGGACGAGACGAACGGATCGGTTTCGTCCGGGCTGCTGTCCACGCAGGTGCCGCAGCAGTGGTCGCGGCCAGGTGGAGGGCTGAGGATTCCGTCGCGGCGACCGTGCTCGATCGTTTTGAACGCAACGTCCGCTACCTGCCGCGCGATTTCGCCTTGCAGCAAGCCCAGCACGACGTGTACCGGGGCGCACCTGGCATCGCGGTGGACTTGCCTGCCGTCAACCATCCGGCTCGATGGGCTTGCTGGACGCTGTACGGAGACTCGGGCTGGCAGACCAGAGCCAATCCGATCCGTCGCTCGCTGCGCCGCAGCCTTGACCGGCGGAGGCAACGTGTGGCACACATCTGATCTACGTCGACCACGGGTCTTCCTTTCCTTTGCTGGGAAAGACCGACTAACGGCCGAGCGCTTTCGTCGGGAT
Organism: Pseudonocardiaceae bacterium; assembly: GCA_041751815.1. Lineage (GTDB taxonomy): Bacteria > Actinomycetota > Actinomycetes > Mycobacteriales > Pseudonocardiaceae. The sequence continues at coordinate 23,061 of JBGSWT010000165.1, read as the reverse complement.
CTCAGCGAGTGCGAGATTGAGGCGTTCGTGTTTCCACCGGGCGGAAACATCGTGCTTGACATCAACCGTGCTCTCACTCAGTCGGACTACTTCGTGCTCCTGTGGTCGCAAGCCTCTCGTGATCGTCCGTGGGTCGACGCGGAGTGGTCTGCCGCGTTCGTTCGCGAGCTCCAGGAACGACGATCCTTTCTCTTCATCGTGCGGCTGGACACGACTCCCTTACCCCCGCTGTTGGCGCCGCGCCAGTACCTCGACGCCTTCGACGGCGATTGGGATGAGCTCGTGCGCGAACTTGCTGCTACCTGGCGTCGAGACATTGCAGTGGGCGAGCCCGTGCTCCCCGCGCCCCAGTCGCCAGCCACGGACAATGGTGAAGTCCAACGGACTATCGTCCTCTACGTACGCAATAGAGCGCTGTCTGTTGCGCATACAGTTGTTGTGCCAGAGGAATCGACCGGTCAGGATCTCGAGGGTTTGGTGCGTGACGCACTCGCACTGCCCGACATCGAGGAGAAATTTGATGGAATGATAGGTATGCGCTTCTACTACCGGCTCATGAGCGCCGGAAAACAGATCTCCGTCGACAGTGGGAGACTGGTCGACTCGCATATTATGAACGGTAGCACGATCGATCTTGAGGTGCAGATAGAATCGTTCGGTCCTGACGGTAAATCCCCGATTGTCACCTACCGACAAGGTGTGTCGGCAGGCCTTTCTCCGCCGGCAACTCGGGCCTTGATAAATTCCGCCTTTAGCCATTTGATTCCGTGGTAGTGCACTCGTTGAGCGGGGGTTCGATGAGCGACAAAATACACAAGCAGCTACCGGCCGATCGGTCAGGGCGAACCACGGGGAACCGGTGGGACGCGCCTCGCGCGACGGGCGCGTCGAGAGCCATCATCGCCCTGGGGATGTGCGCTGCCGCGATTGCGGGATGCTCCTCAGTCGAGCCCTCGGAGTCGGTCACGTCGTTGCCAGTACCGCGCCCCGGAGTCCCAATCTCGGCACCCCCGGCGGCCCTGTCTCCCGCCGTTTACCAGGAGAAACTCCAGAGCGCCAGCAGTGTGATGGCGCCGGCTTTCGGGCGGCTCACCGCAGCGGGATCGGCCGAGGAAGCAGCCACAGAGCTGACACAAGCCTCCACGGCCGCGTCGGAAGCGGCGCGACAGCTGGATGTCGACCCACCCGTAGCGGCGCTGGCGGTCCACCGCGACCTACTCGCGGGGTTGCGGCAGCTCACCACTGATTTGTCCCAGCTCAGCGGTCAGATTGAGTCGATGGAGTTGTGTGCGACGCCGTCCATTCTCGCAGCGGTCAGCAACGCGCCAGGTGTGGACAACCTCAGGACGGTGGGTGGGGCTCTCGGCTCGGGCCGACTGGGTGCGAGCTACCAGTGGGGGGAATTCCTCCCCGCCCCCACGCCGCTGCCGGAACGACGGTTGTCCAATGGTCAGCTCGTCGAAAGCCAGCGGCGTACCGGAAGCGGGCAACTCAAGGTCGACAACGACACCGAACATGACGCCGTCGTCAAACTCGTGCAGGGTGGCGAGCCGATCGTATCCGTCTACGTCAGCAAGGAGTCGGAGGCCACGGTCGAAAAAATTAATGACGGCAACTATGAGCTGTTCTACACCTCCGGGATAGACTGGGATGATCAGCTCGAGACCTTCACCCGATCCTGTCAGTTCGAACGCTTCGAGGCGCCAGCAGAATTTACTACTATCTCGATCAGGGGCGGGATCGAATACACCGTACAGTCTGTCGGTCTACAGCCCAGAATAGGAGGAAACGCCCGGACCTCGACGGTGCCCGCCCAGTCATTTCCAAGATAGCCTGCAAACGTGTCGACTGGTCGGTGAGCGGAACGCCTTCGCCCCGGGAGGGGTCCCGACCGGGGACTGTGACGATCTGGGGCATGCGGACCCAACGGCGGCTGATCGCGGATCAGCTCAGCCAGCTCACCCGCAGGACCTGGCGCCGCGGACTCGGCTACCGTGCGGTTGGCACCGCCGCCGTGCACCACACGGGTAACGCCGGGCGCTGGGGGCTCGACGACTACTCGACTGGGAGCCTGGACACCTGCTCGCTGAGGCCGCCGCACCCAAGCGACCCCCTGCCTAGCACTCCGAGAGGATCACCAGGTGAGCCGGCTCAAGCGATTGCCCATCAGTGGGGTCCAATTGTTGCCGGCCGGAACTGGGAGCCTGGCTCGGGGCCTGCCGCCGGTACCGACGGGTACGTTGTTCGCGTTGGGTGACCGTGGCGGTATTAGCGTGGCGCCGACTGCTCGGCTCACGGTGATCTTCGGCCGCAACGAGCCGGACGTGCACGTGTGCGTGGGCGCAGGCGACCCAGGGGTCAGCCGCCGGCACGGGCTGATACACCACGACGGTCGGCGATGGCTGGTGCACAACACCGGACACCTGCCGATCCGCCTGCCCGGTTCCCAACTGCTGCTCAGCGGCCATCAGGAGCCGCTGCCGGTCGCGTACACGCCGCTGTTCATCCGCGCCGGGCGCGACCGGGAACATCTGCTGGAGGTCCGGGTCACCGGGACAGCGCCGACCGGCCCTACGGGTGTGCATTTCGACGACATCACCCACCACACCGGCACGATCTGGGAGCTTTCGGATCGCGAACGCCTGGTGCTGGTGGCGCTGGGCCAGCGCTACCTGGGTCACGAGGCCTATCCGCAGCCGCTGTCGTGGAGCAACGTCGCCGTCGAGTTGGCGCGGCTGCAGCCGGCGGCGGGCTGGACCCCCAAGCGCGCCGAGCACGTCGTCGCCGTGGTGCGAGCCCGGCTGGCGGGAAATGGTGTTGCCGGGTTGGCTCGGGACGAGGTCGGTGAACCGGTCGGTAACGCGCTCAATCACAACCTGATACTCGAGCTGTTGCTGTCCACCACGCTGGTGCCGCCGGATCTTCGGCTGCTGGACTGATCCCAAGCCGGCCGCGCCTCGAACTCATCGCAGGCTGACCGGAGCGACGCTCACGTCATCGATGACTGGACCCCACGCGGTGCCACTGGTACTCGCGAACTCAATGGTCGTCTGTGTACCCGACGACGTGAAAGAAAACCTCATTTTGCGGTAACCCATGTTGGAACGGCTCATCCCCGTGATGTCTGAGGTAAAATCCATGACGGGTTGTCCGTTCACCGAAGCGCGGCCGGCCTTCACGCTCGGGGGTCCGTCGGGGTTTCCAGCCAGCGCGAATTCAACCATGTAAGTCTGGCCGGGAATCGTGCTGAAGGTCTGTGCTATGGCGCCGTTGACAAGCCCGCCGAGGTCCACGGACTGAGTCCCCTCGGCTGCCGACCAGAAACCAGAGCCAAGAAGATCAACATTTCCTTGCGTCACCGTCCAGGCCCCAACGGACTGGCCCGCAGCAACCGTCGCAGTGGTGTACGAGGGAATCTGCGGTGTCTCAAAGCCACCGTCAACCGGGGTCGCGCGGGTGGAGTGGGTGAGCAGGCCCGCCCTGACTATCACACTGGTTGCGACGAGCGCGAGAATCGCACCGACGGTGATCGCGATGCGTCGCCGAGACGGCCGCCATCTCGGCCTGGGTAGGGAGCGCTTCTCGCGGCCGGGTTCCGAGAGCCGGGTGCCTGTTGATCCACCCGGGCCGCGATCGCAAGGGAAGCGGAGGTGGTGGGTTGTGGCCGCCGTGGTGGCAGTGCTCGTGCTCGCCGCGGGACTGCTGGTGGCGTTCGGGTCACCGTGGACGTCGGGCCTGGCCGATCGACCAGCGGCAGCCCCTGCGCCGCCACCATCGCCGATCGGTGCGCCTCGGACAGTCGACCCGTGCAGCCTGCTGAACGTGGGATCGGCGTGCTGCAGGGTCGCGATCATGGCTTGCCTTGAAGCTCAGTGAGTGCCCGTTGAATCAGCTCTCTGACTGCTTGCCCATATACCGCCGACTGTTGGAGCAGGGCGACTGTGCTGTGTTCCCTTCGCTGGAGTTCGGTGTGGGACAGGCCGAGGCACTCCCCGAGCAGCGGAGCGGCACGGATTGTGGCATCATCAGATGCGTCAGATGATGCCACTTAGGAGGTAGACAGGGATGCGGACAACCCTTGCCCTTGATGACGATCTCGTCGCGGAGGCGCAGCGTCTGACTGGAACCATGGAAAAGAGCGCTCTGGTCCGCGACGCCCTACGGGCCCTCATCCAGCGCGAGAGCGCCCGCCGGCTTGCCAGGCTCGGCGGGACTGAGCCCGCGCTGACCGAGATCCCGAGGCGTCGCACCGCATCTCTGTGATTCTCGTCGACACGTCGATCTGGATCGATCACCTGCGAACGGGTCAGCCGACCCTCGTGCGGTTGCTTGAAGGCGACCTGGTCCTCGGTCACCCCTGGGTGGTCGGCGAGCTGGCTCTCGGTCACCTAGCTCAACGTCACGAGATGATGAGGTTGCTGGGCGGCCTGCCGCAAGCGACGGTCGCCGCTGACGAGGAAGTCATGGCCCTGATCGATCGTCATCAGCTGTTCGGGCTTGGCATCGGCTATGTCGACGTACAGCTGCTCGCGGCAACGCAACTGACTGCTGATGCCGCGTTGTGGACCGCTGACCGGTGCCTGGCCGCTGCCGCCTTACGAGTGGGCTGCGCGATCGATCCAGAAATTGGCACTGCCAACCTCCCATAGTCGGCGGGAGGCGGCTCTTCTCGTCGCCCATCAAGGTTGGCCAAGGCGTCCGATGGGACGGTGTTCGACGGTGGATGAGTCGGAGAAGATGATGTGGGAGTTCGAGTTGGCTTGATTGAGCGCCCAGAGGCCGATCACGTCGGCGGTCGTGAAGATGAGCGCGCTCAGGATCGCAACGATGAGCCGGCGCTTGCGCTCGCGCCGCTTCCATCCGGTGATGGCCCGGCGGTAAGCGCCAGGATCAGGGTGAACCTCGGCGGCGAGCGCGCCAAGGGCGTCGCGTAGACGCTGTTCGGTGTCGCCGGTGGTCACTTCTCCCCCTCCAGGGTCTTTTTCAGCTTCTCTATTCCGCGGTGGGCATGCTTCTTGACGGTTCCTGCCGCGATCCCCAGTTCGGCCGCGATCTCTTCTTCAGAACGACCATAATAAAACCGCAATACGAGTACCTCCCGCTGTCGGGGCGACAGCTGCTTGAGAGCGTTGATCATGGATCGTTGATCCTCGCTGAGGGCGGCTTTGTCCTCGGCCGACGGTGCTGTTGGGGGCTCCGACCCTATGAGGACAGCGAACTTCCGATCGCGTTCGATACGCCGGACGCGGTTGCAGATCAGATTGCGAATCACCTTGCGCAGCCACGGCAGAGGTGCATCGATTCTTCGGCCACTTTCCAAAAGCAGATCGAAGGCTTCGCTTGCGATGTCTTCGGGATCGTCTGCTCCGCGCCGGCGCGCGTACCGTGTCAATTCTTGGTGGTGGGCCTCGTAGAGCGTGGCGACGGCCTGCGCCCGGTCGCTTGGCTCGGTCATGTGACACCACCCGTCGGTGGTTTCAGGTCGGTCGCGGTCGGGTCGAGCCCACCGCGGAGATCGTATCGACGCAGCACTGGGGTGAGTGCCGCGGCGATCGCGAGGTTAATGATAAGGGCGAGCAGGGCGGCGTAGACGTGGATCGGCCACCGAGCGGTGCCGATGTTCACCAGCGAGGAGAATCCGCCCGATACAACGAGCTGCGTTCCGATGATCATGCCCACCATCCAGCCCACGAGCAGGGCGCGTCCATGTAACCAAGTACTATAAAGTCCGATCGCCACCGCGGGAAAGGTCTGCAGGATCCATACTCCGCCGAGGAGTTGGAGGTTGATGGCGTCCTGGTCGCGCAGTCCGAACACAAATGCGAGCGCGCCGATTTTCGCAATCAACGAGACGACTCTGGCGACCTTCACCTCGTGCTTCGGGGTGGCGGTGGGGAAGAAGTACGGGACGTAGATATTGCGGACGAACAAGGTGGCGACCGCGACCGACATCACGGCGGCCGGCACGAGTGCGCCGACGGCGAGCGCACCGAAGATCGCTCCGCTGAGGATGCTGGGCATCAGGTCGGCCACCAGAAGGGGAACGGCAGCTTCGGCATTGCCAAGTGGGGCTTCGACACCAGCCGCGAGCGCAGCGATCCCGAGAAACCCGAAAAGGCCGAGGATCGCGGTCCATGCTGGCAGCGCGATCGTCGCACGGCGTAGGGAATCCGGGCCATCGGCGGCGAACGTGGCGGTGAGCACATGCGGATACATCGGCAGAGCGAGAGCGGAGCCGAGCGCCAGGCTGGCAAACGCGGTATACAGACCCGGGTCCAGAAGCAACCCGTCTCCACCGGCTGGCGGAAGCCTGCTTGACGCCGCGTCGAAGATCGTGCTTGGCGGGCCGAGTTGGATCAGGACCGTTGCGACCGCACCCAAGGCAGCTCCGAAGATCAGAGCACCTTTGATGAGCGAGATGACGGTCGGGGCGCGCAGGCCGCTTCGATACGTCGCACCAGCGAGGACGGCGAAAACTGCCACGAGAATGAGGTCGCCGGTGAAGCCTCGGGGGTAGATCCCTCCTGCGTTCAGCACGGCTCGAATGCCGAGCAACTGGAGGGCGAGATAAGGCATGGTGGCGAGGATGCCCGTGAGCGCCACCGCGAGGGCCAGACCTGGCGAGCGGTAACGGTCCCGCACGTAGTCAGCGACGGTGATATGACCATGTTGCCGGGCAACTGACCACAAGCGTGGAAGCAGTACGAACAGCAGGGGACAGAGCATAATGGTGTACGGAAGCGCGAAAAATCCCAGCGCGCCCGCCCCATAGGCCAAGCCCGGAACCGCCGCAAACGTGTACGCCGTGAAGATCGAGCCGCCAAGCAAGAACCAGCTGATGACGGGGCCGAACTGGCGGTCGGCGAGCGCCCACCCCTCCAACGCGGGCAGTTTGTCGCGCTGACGGAACCATCGCGCGGACAGCGCGAGCGAGGAGGTGCCTCCTAACACCGCGGCCAACGCGGCGAGGGCGACCGGATCGGCCATCGCAGCACCTCCACTCGACGCTACCTCGGCTGGGTGCCGGAAGATGGCGGAGCGCCAACGTGGGGTTATCGCTTTGATCAGACCAAGGGTTGACCGTATCACCTGATCGAGGGAACAGAGTCAACCCCGGGCCGCACTGAGGTGATACCACGTCGACCGAGCACAAGTCGCCTCGGCGAGCGTGGGAGTAACGACGATGGCAGAGCAGACGCCGCAGCGTCGGCGCGAGGTGTGGCGGCAGGTGATCGCGGGGGCCTGCCTGCTGGCCCCCGGTGGCGCTCTGTTGTGCGTTCCGCTCTACGCAGCGGGCACCCCCCGGATTCTCGGGCTTCCCTACTTCTACGCCTACCAGGCGATCTGGGTGCTCCTCACCCCGTTACTCATGGTGATCGCCTATGTCCTCCTCCACCGGCGCCCGAGCAAGCAGAATTCATCGTGACCAACCTCTCGACCTTGCGAATCAGCACCAGATCGGTGCTGATGTGGACGACCGTCGCGGTGGTCAGCGCGAGCGCTTGGGGGGTGCTCGCGCTGTCCCGAGGCGAGCGGATCTCGGCGATCTGGCTGCTCGCGGCGGCACTCGGCTCCTACGCGATCGCCTACCGGTTCTACGCGCGGTTCATTGCTCGGCGGGTACTGCAGGTGGACGACCGCAGGGCTACCCCTGCCGAGCGGTTGGACAACGGCATCGATTACCACCCCACGGATCGTCGGGTGCTGTTCGGTCACCACTTCGCCGCGATCGCCGGCGCTGGGCCACTGGTCGGCCCCGTGCTGGCTGCCCAGATGGGGTACCTACCGGGGACATTGTGGATCGTCGTTGGGGTGATCTTCGCCGGCGCTGTGCAGGACATGATCACTTTGTTTTTCTCCATGCGTCGCGACGGCCGCAGCCTGGGCCAGATGGCTCGGGAGGAGATCGGGCCGATCGGTGGGGCCGCTGCGCTCATCGCCGTCTTCGCAATCATGATTATTCTGCTTGCGGTGCTGGCGCTGGTCGTGGTGAACGCGTTGGCGAGGTCCCCCTGGGGAACGTTCTCCATCGCCATGACGATTCCGATCGCCCTGTTTATGGGCTATTACCTGCGCATGCTGCGGCCGGGCAAGGTGATCGAAACAACCCTGATCGGCGTCGGCCTGCTGCTCCTGGCGATCATTGCCGGGGGCTGGGTCGAGGGGTCCAGCTGGGCGGGGGCGTTCACCCTGCGCCCGCAGACCTTGGTGATCTGTGTGATCATTTATGGTTTCGCGGCGTCAGTGTTGCCGGTATGGATGTTGCTGGCTCCCCGGGATTACCTGTCGACCTTCATGAAGATCGGCACCATCGTGCTCCTCGCGATCAGTGTGGCGGTGGCCGCTCCGGTGCTGCAAAACCAGGCATTCTCGGAGTTCGCTTTCTCTGGCGACGGGCCGGTGTTCGCCGGTGGACTGTTTCCGTTCGTTTTCATCGTCATCGCCTGTGGCGCGCTGAGTGGTTTCCACTCACTGATTGCGTCGGGCACCACACCGAAGATGATCCAGAAAGAGTCCCAAGTCCGGATGATCGGCTACGGCGCCATGCTGATGGAGTCATTCGTGGCGATCATGGCGCTGATCGCGGCATCCATCATCGATCCTGGCCTGTACTACGCGATGAACGCACCCGCCGGGCTGCTGGGTACCACTGTCGAGTCTGCCTCGGCCGCGGTGAACAACCTGGGCTTCACCATCACTCCGGACGCGCTAGCCGGGGCGGCCGCCGCCGTGGGGGAAGACACCCTGATCGCGCGCACCGGTGGGGCACCGACGCTCGCCATCGGCATGTCGGAGATCTTCGCCGGAGTCTTCGGTGGTGCGGCGTTGAAGGCGTTCTGGTACCACTTCGCGATCATGTTCGAGGCGCTATTCATCCTGACCACGGTGGACGCCGGAACTCGGGTCGGCCGGTTCATGCTGCAGGACACTCTCGGCAACGTCTACCGCCCCCTTGGGCAGCTGAGCTGGAAGCCTGGGCTGTGGGCCACCAGCACCGCCGTTGTCGGGGCGTGGGGCTATTTTCTCTACACCGGAGTGACCAACCCGCTCGGCGGTATCAATCAACTCTTTCCCTTGTTTGGGATTGCTAATCAGCTGCTCGCCGCCGTCGCACTGACGGTATGCACCACTCTGCTGATCAAGAGCGGCCGGGCCCGCTGGGGCTGGGTGACCATCGTCCCGCTGACCTGGGTCGTAGCGGTTACGCTCACCGCCAGCTGGCAGAAGATCTTCTCGTCGGACCCTGAGCTGGGATTCTTCGCGCAGGCTGCGCGCTTCTCAACCGCCCTGGAACAGGGCCGGTGGATAGCGCCGGCGAACAACCGCGACGACATGGTCGCCGTGGTCACGAACTCCACCGTCTGCGGAGTGCTGTCCCTACTGTTCGCAGTACTGATCAGCGTGGTGATCGTGGACGCGGCACGGGTGTGGGTTCGGGCGTTGCGCTCGTCGGTGAGGCTACCCAGTACCGAGGCGCCCTTTGTTGAGTCGAAGATCGTTGCGGCGGCTGGGTTGATCGCCACCGACGAAGAACGCCGGGCACTGGCGGGCGCCGGCCCGGTCGCGAACGGAGCGTCCCATGAGCATCGCTGAACTGTTTCGTGGACTCCGCTGGTACCTGCGTGAATTCAGCGGGGAATCGCGATACGACCACTACCTTGCACGACACCGACGGTTACATCCAGACCAGCCGGTCATGACCCCGTCCGAATTCGAACGGTGGCGCAGTAAGCTCGCTGAGAACCAACCGGCCACCCGCTGCTGCTGACCGCTCGTCCGATTTACGAAAAAAGCGAGTAGACGGAGAACGGGTATGGCCAGTCAGGTGCATAGCGACCGACGGCGTTCGGGGGCAAGTTCGTTCGAGGGCTGGAGGTCGATCTCCAACCTGGTCGACGAGTGCCTCGGTCACAAAAAGCGAGGCATGAGGATCGTGTGGCTTTGTGGCCCGAGGGACAGCGGCCAGTCTGAACTGTTGGATTACCTGGAGACACGCTTCAAGCCCGGTAGGCCGTGTGTCCGCGTGGGTGAGCCGTTGGATATTCAACGACCGCACCAGATTGCCCTGCTGCTGGCGTTTCATCTAAGCGAAAAGGTCGAGCGCTTTGGCTGGCTACGTTTTCCAAGACTTTTCCTCGGAGTGGCGGCGACCCGAGGACCGGTCAACTTTGACAGCCGGGCGGCGACGCGGGCGGAGATGATTAAGAGAATCATTCTTGACCGTACGCTGCTGAAAGATCTTATACGCGAGACCGCATCCGTCCTGATTAACCTCGTCGGAACACCACTAGACTCCCGACTGCATAGCTTGGCAGTGGAGGCCATGTTGGCCGTCATCGAGACGGTGCCTCTTCTTGGCGGTCGCCACCTGCGTTGGTACCGGGACGAACTCGGCAAACGTGACGCAGTCGACGCCCTCGTCACGCTCGCAAAAGCGGAAGCTGATAGTCAATTAGCCAAGGTCGATGAGGTGTTGTGCCGCGCATTTCTTGCCGACCTCCGAGAGGGATGCACAGCGAGGTTTCCGCACCTATGGGACAGGGACAAAACGTGCTTGGTCCTTTTGGATTTCGCTGGTACCGATGTGGCGCACGAATTCCTCGATCTTATCGCAGCTCATCGCCATGACTGGGATCCCTTGCTGATCGTCGCGGCATCATCGTCTCGTGCACCGACTGCAGGTCAAGAGCGGGGGGCGAAACGGGATACCCGCGACGGGTCGACCGCGCTGTATCACATCGAGCTACGCGGACTCAAGTTAGACGAGGCGGTGGACTACTTCGCTGCCCGAAGTTCCCAGCCGCACCGAGACGACATCGACGTAGCCGGAGTCTTGGGCGGAGCGGACAAAACGTTCCGGTTCGCCTGGCGGCTTACTGACGGTCACCTTGGCGGTTTGCGGCTCGTACTACGAACGATTTCTCGACAACGCCACAGCGTAGGAGCCGAGAATGTCGACGTCCGTGGTGTTCTCGCATGGACTGATCATCGTGGGAATAGGCCGGTACTCCCTAACGACGTCCTCCAGCTGCTCATCGGCAAGTGGCCGGTGAGCGTTCGTAGAGCGCTTATCGGTAGCACTGCGGCGCGCGACTTCGGAGATGAAGAGCTCGCTGAGGCGTTGAGGGGGATACCTCTCGAAGTTGCTAGCACGATGGTGGACTTCCGGTCGCGTGACCTGTGGGTGCAGCATTCTTCCGCGCAGCGGCCGATATTACATCCATTCCCACGGCGGGCGATAATGCATCTGCTCGCGGTTCCAGCCATGCCGGGTGACCCGACTTGGAATGACGTGCACCGGCGAATGCAGGTTCGCGCAGAAGAGCGAGGTGACACGGCAAGTGCGATGTACCATTGCCTGGCACGCGGAGAAATTGTTACGGTAGCTGAGTATCTGAGCGAGCTCTTTATGACCGTGGGTGCTCAAAGATGGTTTGACACTCTCCGAATCATCACCGAGGCACCCCTTGCGCACCCGGCCAGGGGAAGCAGCTCAGAGGAACACTGGCGACTATTGGTCGGTGACGCTGATGACAGGCTCGTCGTGAAAGAGTCCTTGGTGGCTGCCCTGCAGTTACATAATGACCCCCTCGGCGACCCGTGCCACTCTCTGTGCCCGGCAATCGCCCAAGAACTCGAAGAACTCGCTCGCGACCCCTTGCGGGGCGCGCTGAAGCTGTATGCACAGGCGAGAGAATTTCGAGACTGCTCAAGCCAGTGGGAAAGCAGCTGGCAAACTCGGTGACAGTTTTTACGTGCGTCAAGTGAGGCCTCGATGACTATGCGTGGAAAATTTTCCCAATGGGTGAAATTGACTGCTGGCGTAATCAGCGTGTTGCTCGTAGCGGGTGTGACTTTTTGGGTCTACAATATTTCGTACACGTGTGGACCTGACGTTGACTGGGTCGACGGCCAATGCATTGGTGTCACGGACGGGCGGGTTACACTGAGCCCGGAACTGGCGGATGTGCTGCACAAGATCCGCAGCGAGAACGAGCGCGTCGACAGCTTGGGCCAAGCGGTAGTCAGCGTCGGCTACCTGGTTCCCATGCCGAAGTCGCCGGACGACAAACTGACGGAATTAGTGCGGCATGAGCTACAAGGTGCTCACGTCGCTCAACTGCTAGCAAATCAGACGACGACCGATGGGCGGCTGATCCGACTCTTAGTCGCCAACTACGGCGACGGGTCGAGCAAATGGAAGAGAGTGATCCCGGACTTAGTGGAGAAGGTCAACACACCCGAACGGCTTGTCGCTGTTGTGGTGACCGGGCGGACACTGAGCGATACAATAAAGACGATCGATGAGTTCAGGTACAGGAAAGTTCCGGTGATCGCATCTCGCTTGACCGGGAACACGCTGACTGCCCTTAAAGTGCCCGGCGGAGTACAAGGCCTCGCGCGGGTCGCGCCAACTAACAACGACCAGGCAAAAGCGGTGGCGTACTTTTTGAAGTCGACTGCCCGTCGCGGATTTCTTATACAGGACAGAAACGAAGAGGATGCCTACCTTTTGTCCTTGGGGGAGTCGTTCGCGGAGAAATTCGTTGACGAGAATCACGAGTTGCTAAAACCATACGGTCGATACAACTCGAAGAATGGTGGCGTGGGCACGCAGATGAGCTCAATTCTACGTGATATTTGTGTGCAGAAGCCTGACGTAATATTCTTCGCTGGCCGTACCCCAGCTCTAGTGGAATTGGTCAAAGAAGTGCCCAATCGCCCGTGCTTCGATGTGCCGATCCGCATCGTGGCTGGAGCGGATGCCGTCGAGTTCCCGGCCGAGGTCAAGGACAGTCCTGATCTACAGGAAGCGCTGATAGTATCGGCCGGTAGGGCCGAGGTATCAGTGAGATATACGAGTCAAGCTCACCCGGGATCGTGGTCGGGTGCGCCAGAGGGCTTTGCGCAGGCATCGATGTCTCGTCTTGATCAGACCTGCGAGGGCGACAGTTGCTATATGAGGCTCTTTCCTGGTGATCAGATGCATGACGGAGCTGCGATCATTGGCCATGACGCTATCGTCATTGTCACTAAGGCAATCCGTTCCGCTTTCGGTGAAGATGGTGACAGTCCTGGCCTGATTATCCAGCAATTCAATGGGCTGCGAGGGGCAGGCGCGGTGCCCGGAGCGAGCGGCTGGATCTCACTGGACGAGAACGGCAACACTGTGAACAAAGCGGTAGCCATCCTGCTAGTAAAATCTAGCGGCGCTGTGGAGTGGCTCGGCTTGAGGTCCGGAGATGGCTTGCCGTGCGTACCGAACGATGCCAGACAACGATGTTGACCTGGCCGAAAGTGGTCCAAGACTCTGGCTCAGGCGCTGAGCGCGATCGCGCACTCGGCACGGTCGCAGTGCTATCGAGAGTTAGCGGACGGCGACCTCCGGGGCGTCCCAATGCGAAAAGTGGTGTGGTTCAGATGCATGGCGCCGGAGCCTACGTTGGGGCAGGCAGGATCGGCGGTATGACGCATGACCCCTCGGTATTGCCGGTCGACTGCCCGTCCCTACCGACGACGGCGCGGCGGACCACCTGCTCGGTGCCGCCGTGCCGGGGCTGGAGCTAGGGGCGACGACGGGCCTGTGTTGCGTGGGCTGGGACAGTCCATCTTGCATTATTTTTGTGCAGCCGCGAGTGCTCGATCCCACGGGTAGGTATCGAGCACTGCGCCGCCGGTGCGCGGCGGATGTGGTTCGAATTCTCCTGGCCCGAACAAGACGCGCACGCCTGCCTGGCGTAATTCTTCGACGCTGCGGACGAATACCTGATTGGCTGCCAGCCCCTGGTTGACAAACGGCAGAACCACGGTATGCACGCCGAGCCCGGTCAGTTCGGCGAGCTGATTGAGCACGTAGTTGTCGGCGATGCCGGCGGCCCATTTGTTGATCGTGTTGTAAGTTGCTGGTGCGACGACGATGGTGTCTGCCCGAGGCAATGGTTCATTCTCGGAGGTGCGGTAGGTAGTGCGTACCGGGTGGCCGGTCAGCGTGGTCAGCGCGGGGACGTCCAGGAAGTACTCGACCGCCGCAGGGGTGGCCAGGCAGTGGACCGACCATCCCGCCGCCCTCGCTAGATTCACCATGACGTCAATGCGGCTGGCCGGACCTGCGGCGCAGATCACGAGATACAACACCCGCCCGGTCATACCGTCAGACCTGCTCGGATCGCCATCTGCCGCGCCAGACGGCCGGATTCACCACTTGTTGTGTCCACCAGTGACCGTAATAAGCCGTGCGCAAGTGGTCGGCAACGCACTTCTTCCGCGGCGACGTGCTCGGCCTCGCTCAACGTCCGTACGGCGTCGGAGTAGCGACCCACTTGGACGAGTGCCTGGACTAGGTCCAGCAGATAGTTAGCCCTCCGTTCCGGAGGGAGCATGCCGACGAGCGCTGTGTCGATGCCCCGGGCGTAGTCCAGCGCTCGGCCGCCTTCGTGCAACCGAACCAGAGCCGCCACTCGATGCAGGGCAACATTGGCTCGGCCGAAACTAGTCTGGTGTGTGTCATGGCGCGGTCCCATCCGGGCCGCCGCCGCCTCGGCCTCCTGGTGCATCGCGAAGGCTAGTGCGGCATCGTGCTGATGAGCTGCCGCGATGGAGGCCGCCAGAAACAGCATGCCGTAGAGCGAGCGCAGCCCAAGCTCTTGCGCAGGCAACTGCGGCCGCATCAGGTCGGCCATACCCGTCAGGACTGCGACGGCATCGGTCCTCTGGCCGCTGCTGCTCATAGCGCGGGCCACGCTGCGCGTGGCCCGCGCCAGGGCCACGGTGTCGTCGACAGCCAGTGCCATATGCATCGCCCGGTCCGCTGCAAGCCACGCGATGTCGTTGGCGTTGAACTTCAACAGCACGGACGAGGCCAGGCGGTAGGTCACGACGAGGGCGCGATGGGCTGCCACCTGGTCGGCGGCCGAGGCAGTCAGCACGACGACCTGGGCGTCGCTCAACAGCTTCGGCAGGTGCTGGGACGCCACCGTGAAATGAGACGACGACCACGCATGCTCGACGTAGGCCAACTGCCCGGCCACGGTGTTCAGCCTGGCCGGGCGCCTTTCGGTACCGCGTGCAGCAACGGACGGGTATCGGCCTAGTGCTGCCCGAATGGCCCGCACTTCTACGGCATCAGTGCAGTCTGCCGCTCGTTGGGCGGCCGAACTGTCGGTCAACACTGTGGGATCGATGCTCAAAGCTGTAGCCACCCGCTCCAGCATCGGCAGGCGCAATAGAGAGCGCTCACCTTTTTCAATTTTGTCCACCCATGACGCCGAGCGACCCACCATGTCGGCGAACCGCTGGCGGTTCAGATTGCGCCGCTTACGCCAGTAACGGACCCGCCGGCCGATAGCCGGTCCCTGGTCGTCCATGGTCCGCCCGTTCCGGTCGCTGCAGGTTGCTGTCGGTGTCAGCGTAACCAACGTCAAGTCACACATTCCGTACAACTGGCAGTCCCCGGTCGGCCGTAGCGTCGTCCTCCAACACGTGGAACGGGCGGGGGTTGGCGTCGCACCCGAGGAGGAGGGTCGCAGATGGTGATCGTGCACCTGGTGACCGATGAAGCGATGGTCGCTGACCACGCAGGGGCAGCTCCATACGGAGCCAGCAACGGAGGTACGGGAGGCTCGTTATGGCAACCGATGGTCCCGACCTCGTGATCGCCAAACGGCTGCTCGACCACATTAAGGTGCAGGGCTTCCAGTTCCAGCGCGTTGCTGAAGGCCCCGACGGAGCGCTACTAGGCACCCGGCACACAGGCGAATGGATCGACACCGTCTATCTCGATGGGTTCAGCCGGGGCTGCTATGCGCTGCGCGAGCGAAAAACTTCATTGGCCGTGCCAGGCAGCGCTCTGGTCCAACGCCGCGCTACCGGCGACGCGCTGAATGTGCTCAACACCGTATTGACCTGGGAACAATCGTAACCCACGCGAACCCTCACGATGCCGTTGCCGATCGTCAGCGCAGCGCGTCAGCCGCGTCGGCGATGATCTGTGCCAGTGCCTCTGGCTGCGACAGGAACGGGTGGTGCCCGCAGGCGAGCTCGACGGTTCGGGTGGCCTTCGCGGACTGCGCGCGTTGGCCGGCCGCTGGTATCGCGCGATCCTCGGTGCACACCACAAAGGTCGAGGAGATCTCACGCCAGGCCACCTGACGCACCGGCTGCCCGAATGCCGCCAGGGGCTGCGGGGCAGCTCTGGTGAGGGCCTGAGTGAAGGTGTCATCGTCGCAGTCGGCGAAGAACAGCTCCCGTAACTGGTCGGAGCACAGGACTGCGGTGCCGTCCGGTTGCAGGTGCACCCAGGGAGCTGGCCCGCCGCCGACAGCGTCCGCGAGCGACTGACCAAGCTCCGGCAACACCGCGGTGATGTAGATCAGATGCCGGACATTCGGTTGACCTGCGCCGGCTTCGGTGATCACGGTGCCGCCGTAGGAGTGCCCGCACAAGATGACCGGTCCCTCCGCAGCGGCCACCGCGTCGACGACCGCAGCGGCGTCGGCGTACATGTCTCCGAGTTCGCCGGGTGCCCCTTCACAGCTGGGAAGGACGACCGCCCCGGTGGACAGGCCGCGCCGGGTGAGGGGTTCGACCATCCGGTGCCACCACCACTGCGCATCGCCGACCAGAGCACCGTGCACGAAAAGCACCTTCACTGATCCGTACCTCCGATGCTGGCTGGTTGGCCCGGGCTGCGGGCTACATCACGTGCCGTAGGGGCGAGCCGCTCTGGCATGTCGGAGCGCGTTCGCCCACCAGGCCAGCTGGTTCAGGAGAGCGTTGGCGGCGGTGTTGACCGCATCGGGATCGCGGGGAGCCCCATGCTCGTCGAACCGCTGGCGTGCTCCGTGGAAGCTCACCGTCTCTCGAATGGTGACAGTATGGAGTTCGGCGAACACGATGCGCAGCTGCTCGACCGCGCGGAGCCCACCGGACAGGCCGCCGTAGGAGACGAAGCCGACCGGTTTGGCCTGCCATTCCCGGCCCACCGAGTCGATCGCGGCCTTCAGCGGTCCGGGGTAGCCGTGGTTGTACTCGGGGGTGACGACGACGAACGCGTCGGCGGCACCGATCCGGGAGGCGAAGCTCACGCTGGGAATCGGAGTGTCGGCGAGATCGATGACGTCGACGCTCAGGTCGTCGCGTTGCTTGGCTTGCCCGACGAACCAGTCGGCTACGACGGGCCCGAACCGGCCTTCCCGAATGCTGCCCACGATGACCGCGAGCGCAGACATGGCTCCAGTGGGGTTCATAGCGGTGACGCTATAGCCTCAACTATGGTTGAGGTCAAGTTGACATGTGAGGAGTTTGCGGCCATGGAGGAAGCCAGGTGGGACCAGGCTGAGCTCACCGTCGGGCAACTCGCGGTGCGTAGCGGTGTGGCGGTGTCGGCGCTGCACTTCTATGAGCGCCAAGGCCTGATCAGCAGCCGGCGGACGTCGGGCAACCAGCGCCGCTACAAGCGGGACGTCCTTCGGCGGGTGGCGCTGATCCGCATCGCCCAGCGAGTCGGGATCCCGCTGGCCGAGGTCGCCGCGGTGCTCGCACTGCTCCCTGATGGCCGGACGCCCACCCGCCGCGACTGGCAACGAATATCCCAGTGCTGGCAAGCCGAACTCGACCAGCGGATTCGCCATCTCCAGCAGCTCCGTGACGACTTCACCGACTGTGTGGGATGCGGCTGCCTATCCATCGACCGCTGCCGGATGGCCAATCCCTACGACGAGCTGAGCAAGTACGGCGCTGGCCCCCGGCGACTGCTCGCTCCTTGACGTCGACTCTTGCGGAGTCTCGCATCGGGGGATTGGCGAAGATGGCTGCATGAGCGCAGCAGAGACCGCCGACCGGTACCGGCGTTGGGCGCAGACCGAGGCACGGGGTTCGTCCGGCATTTACGAGCGGCTCGCGCTGGCCGTCGCCGAAGACGCCGCCGCTCTCGCGCTCCTGGAGCTGATGGAGCCGGCCAAGCGTCAACCCAACCTGCTCTTCGGTGCTCTGCGCTGGAACGACGTCGACGTCGCCGATCCACCAGTAGCGCTGTCACGGCTGCATGCGCATCCGGAAGCGGTGCTGGAGGTCATGCGAACCCGGCGGACGCAGACCAATGAGGTCGCCCGCTGCGCGACGCTGCTGCCGGCGCTAGCCCAATTGCCCGGGCCGGTCGCGCTGATCGAGGTCGGCGCCAGCGCAGGGCTATGCCTGCTCTACGACGTGTGGCGTTACCACTACACCGGCCCCGGAGTCGACCACTGGGTCGGTCCGGCAGACAGCCCGGTCACCGTGTCCTGCGCCGTTGACGGCCGGGTGCCATTGCCCGGCACGGTGCCGGACATCGTCTGGCGGGTCGGACTGGACCTCAACCCGATCAATGCCCGGGACCCGGACGCCCGGCGCTGGCTGCAGTGCCTGGTGTGGCCCGAGCACCACGACCGCGCCCGCACCCTGTGCGCCGCCCTGGACGTCGCCGCTGCGGTGGCTCCGCGCATCGACCGTGGCGACCTCGTCTTTGATTTGCCGAGACTCCTGGAGGACGCCCCCAGTGATGCCACCGTTGTCGTCATGCACAGCGCCACGCTGTCCCAGGTTGAGCAGCACCAGCGAGATGCCTTCGCAGCGACGCCGGCCCGGCATGGCGCACACCGCCTGGGCGCCGAAGGTCACAAGGTTCTACCGCGTCTCGCCCATCAGATCCCCGAAGGCACCGACGTCAACGGACGCTTCGTGGTGTCCCTCAACGAACACGTGCTCGCCCTGGCCCATCCACATGGCCGCACCCTGACCTGGCTATCGAACCTGACGGGGGGTGTTCAATTGGCTGCGCGGGTGGCCGTGGATGGGAGCCGAGATGAGCGAGCTGGTGCTGATCAGGCACGGTGAGACCGAGTGGAGTGCGACCGGACAGCACACCGGAGTGACCGACGTACCGTTGACGCCCAGCGGGGAATGCCAGGTTTCGCAGCTTCGACCGCTGCTCGACGGCGACCGGTTCGGGCTGGTGTTGACCAGCCCCCGGCTGCGTGCCAGGCGCACGGCCGAGTTGCTGGGTTGGCCGGATCCCGAGGTGGAGCCTGACCTCGCCGAGTGGGATTACGGCGGTTACGAGGGACGCACGACAGCGGAGATCAGCGCCGAGTTGGGCCGGCCCTGGCGGATCTGGGCGGATCCGGTACCGGCCGGAGCGACCCCGGGCGAGACGCCTGAGCAGGTCGCGCAGCGGGCTGACCGGGTACTGACCCGGGTTCGGCCCACGTTGCGGGCGGGCCGGGACGTCGCGCTGGTCGGGCATGGGCATGATCTTCGGGTACTGGCCGCCCGCTGGCTCGGGTTGCACCCGCAGGGCGGTGCACTGCTGGCCCTGTCCGCCGGATCGGTATCCGCGCTGGGTTACGAGCACGACTGTCCGGTGATCATTTACTGGAACCTCTCCGCGGCTACCTTGTCCACCTCCTAACTCAGGTGGCCCTCCACGAAGGGTCGCGCCCGCTCAGACCGAGGACGCGGGGAAGTGGCGGAGCGTCGGCAGGAATGTCGAGGGCCGGGCCAAAGAGACCTTCGCGGCCCTCCGGTGTGGACATCAGTGACACGAACTCCATGGACGCCTCGAGCGACTGCGGGTCACAATCGAACGGCTGTCCGCTAGCACGGGCGACGTCCCAGCCGTGGATGACGAGCTCGTTCAGCGCGACCTTGCCTGCCATGTCTGCGGGCAAGTCGATGCCGCCGGCCTGTGTCATCCCCTCCCAGGCCTCAGGCTTACTCCAGGCCTCGACGAGTTCGATAAGCCGCCCGGGGACGCGAGTGCGCCAGTCGCCATCCAATCGCCCGGCCTCGGCGGAGGGACCCTGTGACGTTTCCGGGCCGATGTCCTTGGCGGCGGCAGCGGTGAAGGCCTGGGACAGCCCGCTGATGTGGTCGATGAGATCACCGAGGGAGTACTCGCCACACGGCGTCGGTGCCGTGAGCTGCTCGTCGGTGATTCCGTCCAGTAGACTGGCCATCTGGCGGGCCGCTGGCCCGAGGTCAAACATCGCGGTCATCAGTGGCTCCTTGAAGTGCGCATTCCGTCGTGGGAGCAGCAACATCGGGTTAGACCGCGCGGTCGGCCAGAAATCATCGGTTGCGGCCTTGATTGAGTGCCGGCGACATCATCGAGACCAGCCGAGCGCTCGCATTAGACCGTGTCCCGCGGATCACGGACGGGTCCGTGGCCGACTTGAGCGCTCTCAGCTCCCCGAGCTCAGCAGGGTTGTTCGGTCGGCCCGGGACAGCTCTGCTGCTGAGTTGGGGAACCCGAGAGTGAGTGTCAAGTGTGAGATCTGCGGGACACGCCGTAGGGGAGCCCTTGTTAGGCCTGACACATGGCCAGCAGCCTCGTCACGGTGGCCCAGTTGCGCACCGTGGCTGACCCGGTGGCGGCCAGTGGACCCGACGTTCGAGCCAGTTGTGCGGCCAACTCGCTGCGTCCGAGGCCGTCTGGGGTATGCAGGAAAAGGGTGCAGCTGACCACTGTTGCCTCGTCGCGGCTGCCCCTGTCGGTCGCCCGCTGCTGGGCGGTGGCGATAGCGGCGAGCTGGTCGGGTCCGATGCGCTCGCTGCTGAACGCGGCGTGCAGGCATTTGGGGTTGTTCTCGTCGGGGTAGGGGTTGTCCGCGACCACCTGCGCCAGCTCGGCGCGGGACAGCACCACGACCTTGGGCCGTACGCTGAGGGACTCGGCGATGGCCTGCTCCAGAGCCGCGGCGATCGCTGAGCTGTCGGTCTGTGTGCTGGTGAACACCACGTTGCCGCTCTGAATGTAGGTCGCCACGTCGGCGTGTGCGAGGGAGGTGACGATTGCGCGCAAGTCGGCCATGGCGACGCGGTTGCGGCCGCCGACGTTGATGCCGCGTAGCAGCGCGACGTGGGTAGGCACGGGGGGATTCTGCCCAACTCGACTCTTCGGCCCGCGGGTACGCCCCTGGTCACGCTGTCACCCTCGGATCATCATTGCCGCGACGTCCGTCGGGGTCCGTCGATGAGTTTCGCCGTGCCAGCACGTCTACACCAGTGGGTATGCGGAGAATAAAGCCAAGACACGGAGGACACGTTGCCCGCGCTTACTAACGTCGACGTCGTTCGGGCTGTCTTTGAGAGCTATCTTGCTCAGGACCGCGATGCCGCCGACCGGTTGATCGCAGAGGACTTCGCTTTCACTAGCCCGCAGGACGACCACATCGACAAGGTCGCGTTCTTCGAGCGCTGCTTCCCCACAGCAGAACACCTCAAATCCCAGGACATCCTCAAGGTGGTACCCACCGAGGGCGATGATGTCTTCGTCCTGTACGTCGACGGCTGGCCTCCGGCGTCATCCTTCGTCGGCTTACTGCCCGGGCGAATCCATGCCCAGGTAACCGGCGAGAGGGACACTGTTGTCGGGAAGGTCGATCTGTGCGCCGGTCTGATCGAAGCGGGTGAATTCGACGGTGTTCCGCATCCACGCGTCGGGGCTGGCTGAGCCGGCCATAGTGATCTCGATACGGGACAGCCGTCCGGCATCATCGAAGGCGGTGTTGGCGCGCAGTTGCCAGTCGGGATTCAGCCCCGGATGCGTCAGTCCGGCCGCACGATCGCGATCGAGCGCTACCTCGACATCGGACAGGCTGTCCGGTTCAGCAAATCGGCACCCCTGCCGAATGACCTCAAGCGCCCAGCGTGGGTGGGTGCAAGTCCACTGACCAGTCCGCCCCTTCTGGTGGGTGTACGTCCACACTCCGTCGGGCATGTTCTGGTAGGTGGCAGCGCCCTCCAGCAACAGTGACGTGTCTCCTGCTTTCAGCGAGGCACGGTCGCTGCGAAAGTCGATAGTGCCGCGGTAGTGCGTCGACATCGCCTCCGGTGGACTCTCGGCGGATTCACCGGGAAAGTTGTACTCAAGGACGATCTCTACTTCGGCACTGCCTTCCGCCAAGGTGCGCTCCACGCCCGCGTCAATGCGCGAACACCCTGAGCTCGCCACTGCCCCGTCTGTGTCCATACGCTTGAGCGTAGGCGTCCCACGGTGGAGCCGCCCTCTAGCGGCTGGGACCGGCTAAGCCGCCAGGATGGGCGCTATGGCTGACGTCCAGATCGCCCACACCGCCTGGTTGAGCCCGGAAGAGCTGCAGGCGATTCGGGTATTGCTCGACGAGGCCTTCGACGGGGATGCCACGGACGACGACTATGAACATGCTCTCGGCGGTATGCATGCCCTTGTTTGGGAGGACGGGGAGCTGATCGGGCACGGCTCGGTGATCATGCGGCGGCTGCTGCATGGCAGGCGAGCGCTGCGCACCGGCTATGTCGAGGGCGTTGCGGTACGCGCGGATCGCCGCCGACGTGGACACGGCGCAGCCTTGATGACAGCGCTGGAGCGGGTGATCCGCGGAGGGTACGAGATCGGTGCGCTGGGCTCCTCCGAGGAGGCTGCGGACTTCTACGCCGCCCGCGCCTGGCAGCTGTGGATGGGCACGGCCTCGGTGATCGCGCCCGATGGGATCGAGCGCACGGCCGAGGAAGAGGGATGCATTTACGTGTTGCCGGTCAGCGCGGAGTTGACCCCGGACGGGGACCTGGCCTGTGACTGGCGGGATGGCGATGTCTGGTAGTGACAAGCGTGTGAAGACTCCCAGACTGTGGTTATTGAGCGTGCGCAGGTGTGGGGTGAGGGCGGCCGGCTCGGTGCAGGCGCGCGGCACCAATTGCCCGGCAGGTTAGGTAGATCACGAAGGCGATCGCCGTGACGTAGCCGCTGATCGGGGCGCCGGGCGCCAGCGATGCCACGATCCCGCCGAGCACGGCGACCTCCGCGAACAGGGTTGCGAGCAGTAGTGCGGTGACGGGGTTGGCAGTTACCCGGGCGGCCGCGGCGGCCGGGGTGATGAGCAGCGAGAGCACCAGCAGTGCACCGACTGTGGGCACCGCGAGCCCGGTGGCCACCCCGACCAACACGGCGAACAGCACCGACAGCCCGCGCACCGGGACACCGCGGGCCCGGGCCACGTCGGCGTCCACGCTGGCGAACAGCAACGGACGCCACACCAACGCGAGCAC
>JBGSWT010000164.1:0-5507 GCA_041751815.1 Pseudonocardiaceae bacterium | reverse complement strand
GGCGTGAGTCGATGATCAGCATGAATGATGCTCTGAGCACGCTGATCCAGGAGGGTCTCGACGGCAGCGGACCGGTGTGCCTGTACGGGTATGACCTGGATCAGTTGACCGGCCATGTCAGCCGGGTGGTCAGCGCGCTGCCCGACCGGTGCCGGATGTTCTACGCCATGAAGGCCAACAGCGCCGAGCCGCTGCTGCGCGCGCTGGCGCCCCTGGTCGCCGGCTTCGAGGTGGCGTCCGGCGGCGAACTGGCCAAGGCCCGTGCAGTGGACCGGCAGATTCCGGTCATCCTCGGTGGACCAGCCAAAACGGAGGAGGAGATCGCACAAGCACTGACGCAACGGGTGGCGCGATTCCACGCCGAAAGCATGCTGGAACTGCATCGAATCTCCGCGGTGGCAGGCCGGACCGGGCACGTCGCCGACGTCCTGATTCGGGTCAACCTCGCCGGCCCATTTCCTGCGGGCACCCTTGCTGCGACTCTTTCTATGGCAGGGCGGGCTACTCAATTCGGCATCGACGAGGCCATCGTTCCCGAGGCGGTCGAGACTGCCCGCCGGCTACCCCATCTGCGACTGGCCGGATTTCACCTGCACTCGTTGTCCAACAACCTCTGCGCTGATGCGCATCTGGAGCTGCTCGACCTGTATCGCCGCAGGGCGCTCGGCTGGGAACGCGAGTTCGGGTTCGCCTGCGAGGTGGTGAACTTCGGCGGCGGCATCGGCGTGAACTATGCCGACCCGGCTCAGCAGTTCGACTGGCAACGCTTCACCCGGGGCTTGAACCAGCTGGTCGAGCGATCGTTCCCGCCGCATTGGCGAGAGATCGACTTCGAATGCGGCCGCTTCCTGGTCGCAGCATGTGGCTACTACGCGGTCGAGGTCCTGGACATCAAGCGCAACCATGGTGCTCATTACCTGGTGGTGCGCGGGGGAACCCACCACTTCCGGCTACCCGCGTCCTGGCAGCACAGCCACCCGTTCATCGTCGTCGCGGTCGAGCGGTGGCACTTGCCCTGCCCACGCCCGGAGGTCCACGACCAGCCGGTGACGGTGGTCGGTGAGCTGTGCACCCCGAAGGACGTGCTGGCCCGCGACGTCGTGGTGTCGCGAGTACGTGCCGGCGACGTGCTGGTGTTCCACCACGCCGGAGCCTACGGATGGGAGATTTCCCATCACGACTTCCTCAGCCACCCGCACCCGGAGCATGTCTACTTCCGCAACGGTGCCTGATCGGCCGCACTGCCCCGATTGATGTTATGGCGCAGTGGGTTGCGCAGGGGTGACGGTCTGGCCGTTCAGGTCAGCGGACCCGTCAGCGGCGGCGCCCACGGTGAGAAGTGCGGCGCGATCGGCGCGACGCATGCCGCGACGACCCGCCGGGCAGAGCCAGGATCGGACGACGTTTCGGCGGACACGCACGCAACAGACCGACTCACATAGGGTTACGCGTAAGGTACAAAACGAACTTCTGCACGTGCATTCGATATTTTGTGCTGCGTGGTTTTGCATGTGCATGTACGCTGCGCGGTGCCAGGTTGCGCGTGACAGCCGTGCGATGTGTACAGCCCCCGGCCATGCGCTCCGCTGGGGAGGAGCTAGCCCGTGATCGGCGTGAAGTGGGCTTGGGAAACGTCACCGTGCCCCGCTGAGGCACTGACGATCACAGCGGTGCTGAGTCGGCCTCAGCTCAACACGACAGTGTGCACCGTAACCGGCAAGTTAAACACGGACACAACGCCGGTTCTGAGAAATGCACTCATCGAGGCACGGCGCGACGACAACACCCACCTGGTAATCGACCTGTCCACTATCACGTCTATGGATATGGATTCGGCCGGCCTGTACACTCTCCTCGAAGCTCGCCATAAGCATAACATTAATGGTGGCGGCCACCTGGCAGTCGTAGTCGCCTCTAATTCCCAGGCCGTCTCTGAACTGCACATCGTTGCGCTAGAGGCAACTTTTGACTTGCACCACAACTTGGCCGACGCCCTCCACGCCTGCGCACACGCTGATGCCGGCGGTGTCCAAATTGGAAACAAGGGGAGGGAACCAATCGAACCAGCGCTTGTCCACCCCAAACATGCACAACTCACGCATGCACAACTCACGGTAACGCAGGGTCGTTGACCACGGGTACTGGGCTGGCGGCAAATCCGATCGCGGCGGTCCGGTCCCGCTGGCCAAGATCCTGTGCACCGACCGCTCGCCCACCGGCCACTGCCGGCCGGCACCGAGCTGGCCGGACCTGGTCAAGGCCACCGCACGGCAACATCAGGGAGCGATCTGAGCTCAGTAGCAGGCAATGAACCGGCTGCGGTCCCCACTGCTCGGGCCTTCGTGATGGAGCGCAAATCCTTGACTGACTTTTTATTCAGAGCTCTTGGAGGATGTCCCTCAAGAACGTGGTTGTTTCGGCGGGGGATTTGTCCTGGATACACAACCGATCCATGACCATCAGGTAACGCTCGACATCCTGGGTCTTGTCCAGGTAAAGAGCGCTGGTCAGGTGTTCAAGGTAGACGATGTCCGGCAGGTCGGGTTCGGAAAATCGCAAGATCGTGAACGGACCACCTGCTGCGGCGCGTGCACCGGAATGGATCGGTATCACCTGCAGTGTGATGTTGGGGAGCTCGGCCATCTCGATCAGATGCTGGATCTGGGCCCGCATGGCCGAATGTCCATCTGAGCGCCATAGCGCCGCCTCGTCGATCACGGCCCACAGGTTGGGCGCATTGGTTTGGGCAAGGATCTCCTGACGTGTTATCCGCAGTGCAACCCGGCGCTCAATATCATCAGCGGATGCGCTGGGATGGTCAAGCTGGATGATTGCGCGGGCGACCTGCCGGGTCTGCAGCAACCCGGGCACGAACTGCGGTTCATACATGCGGATGACCGAACTGGCCTGCTCCAAGCCGAGATACATCTCGGACCAGCTCGGCACGATGTCACTGTACTGATGCCACCAACCGGGCACGTTCGCCCGGCGAGCCAACCCCAGGAACGCTTCTCGCTCCTGTGCGTCGGTAATACCGTAGAAGGTGAGCAGATCAGCCACGTCGCGCTCCTTGAAGCCAACCCGGCCCAGTTCCATACGGCTGATCTTGGCGTGGGACGCCCGGATCGCGGAGCCGGCTGCCCCGGCAGTGATTCCACGCGCCTCACGAAGTCGACGTAACTGAGTACCCAACACGATGCGCAACGCGGTCGGCCCCCGCGATTGTATCAAAGCCTGGCCACCGATGGGATCCTGACTCGACCAGGGCGCGCCCACGCCATTCCTCCTACGGGTCAATACCACTACGAATTCGGGCTCACTATAGACCGGCAGCCAGACCACCCGTACCCCGGCGCGCCGCTCAACATCTCAGATCAAGAATTGCCTGGCCATCTCTTCGACCTGCGCGGCCAGCATACCATTGGTGATCCGTGGCATCTTCGGCCAACTTCAATCGACTCATGGCTGGTGCGCGCCGCCTGAGTGACAAATCACCCGGGTCTGCAACCGAGAAGACGGCGACACACTGGTCCATTTTCACATCGGTACACGACGATCACGCATAATTGAATTCAGGAATCATCGCTTTGCGCATGTAAATATAATTGAATGTGACCCGTCAGGGCTTTCGTCCGACGCCGCTGAAGTGAAACACTTCCACAGGGACACCGATTTCGGGATGATCGGGTCGCCACAGTGAACACGAGACCACGCCAGGGTCCAACAGCTCTAGACTATCGAAGAAACGGATGAGCTGCTGAGGACTACGGGCCACTATCGGGGCTGCGCCGCTCCGGTTCCAAAGACGCATGGCCTCCTTCATCGCCTCGCCGTCGATCTCTGCAGTGGGGTGAGATATCACCAGGTAGCTGCCCGAAGGCAGGGCGGCTAGGAGCTGGTTGACAATAGAGCGCGCCTCGTTGGTATCCGTAATAAAATTCAGAATCCCTAGCAGCATGAGTCCGACTGGTTGGGTGAAGTCCAGCGTCCGGGCGGCTTCCTGCAAAATCGTGTCTGGTTCGCAAAGGTCGGCGTGAACGTAGTCGGTGGCGCCTTCTGGGGTGCTGGTGAGCAAAGCGCGTGCGTGAGCCATGATCAGGGGATCATTATCGACGTAGACGATGCGAGACTCGGGTGCGGTCGCCTGGGCGATTTCGTGAGTGTTGTTCGCTGAGGGCAGGCCAGTGCCGATGTCCAGGAACTGGCGAATCCCGGCGCTTCCTGCCAGGTACCGGACAGCGCGGATCAGAAATCCCCGCTCGGCGCGGACAGTATCGCGGAGACTCGGGACGAGAACAAGAATCTGTTCAGCGGCCTCCCGATCGACGGCATAGTTGTCTTTACCGCCCAGCAAATAGTTCCAGAACCGAGCGGAATGCGCCACGATAGTATTGATATACGGAGGATTCTTCTGGCTCGGCGCGTGCGAGCTTTCCGTCGACATACTTCTCCTCGACGCTGCTTATTGACTCGCCAGCGGAGCTGTAATCCGCCTCGTGTCTCTAATACTTCGAAAAACACGCTGAATCGCTGGAACTGTTGCGCCAGGTAAGATCCAGTGCGAAAATTTCTGAGTCATCTGCACAGCAATTTCATCCGCATGACTCCACTTCACCAATGGGAGTGGTCGCAGCAAAAAACAGCAGTGGCTGCCATGGCTGTGAGTGCGACGCGACGGGCTACTACATGCAGTCGCTTGGCCTTGATCAATCAACACGGTCGGGCACCATACTCACCCCTGGCATCACCCATTCGGTCTACTCTCCCCTCTCGCGGGCGACGTCCCAGGCACTGTTGCTTCGCTGGATGGCCAGGTTGGGCAGGTTGAGCTGATGCATTGCCCTCATGGTCGGGTAGCTGCGCTTCGCGTTCGCGGGTTCCGGTTCTCACCGAAGGTGATCATGGTGGCGGTGCGCTGGTGCCTGCGCTTATGGGCGTGAGTCGATGATCAGCATGAACGATGCTCTCAGCACGCTGATCCAGGACGGTCTCGACGGCAGCGGACCGGTGTGTCTGTACGGGTATGACCTGGATCAGTTGACCGGCCATGTCAGCCGGGTGGTCAGCGTGCTGCCCGACCGGTGCCGGATGTTCTACGCCATGAAGGCCAACAGCGCCGAACCGCTGCTGCGCGCGCTGGCGCCCCGACCAGCCGGTGACGGTGGTCGGTGAGCTGTGCACCCCCAAGGACGTGCTGGCTCGCGACGTCGTGGTGTCACGAGTACGTGCTGGTGTTCCACCACGCCGGAGCCTACGGATGGGAGATCTCTCACCACGACTTCCTCAGCCACCCGCACCCGGGGCATGTCTACTTCCGCAACGGCGCCTGATCGGCGTCATTGCCCCGGTCGGCGTTAATGTCGCAGTGGGTTGCGCAGAGGTGTGCGGTCGGGATCCAGCCATTGTGGTGGGATGAATTCGGGGATGTGTTCGCGGATGCGGACTTTCCACTCGGAATGGTGGATCAAGTGATGATGCCACCGGCACAGCAACACAAGATTCGATAG
>JBGSWT010000163.1:0-17462 GCA_041751815.1 Pseudonocardiaceae bacterium | reverse complement strand
GTTCATATGAAACGGCTAGTCAACCCCGCGGGATGTTGATCGACCGGTTTCTGGTCGAGTGTGGTGGTTTGTGCTGTTGGTGTGGCTGGTTTTGGGCAGGTGTTTGCTATGGAGGTCTGCTGGTGGTGACCGCGGGGGTCCGCCTGGAGAGGCTGTCGTGTCCTCGCTTTCGGGGTGCGCCGGTGTCCGCGGGGGCAGGTCGTTGGCCTGCCCGTAGTTGCTGCACCAGGGGGCGCAGAGGCTCCGGGGTCAAGGGCCGGCCGAAGGCCGGTCGCGTCAGCGATGCGCAGCACCCTTGAGGCTGGAGGGGCGGCCACGTAGCCTGCGGCGCACCCCGAAAGCGAGGACGCGACAGCTGGGGGTGAGCGGGCGGGGTGGGGGTGGTGTACCGGAGCGGGGTCGTGGCTTTCGCCACTGCCAGGCTCATATTCGCGTGTCGAGTTCGCAGGTCGGCTGTTCGCAGGACGGGGCCCCACACTTACGACGAGCATCAGTCTGCTGCTCAAAACATTCACGGGGATCATTCCTGCCGCGGCGTGCGTCCCGGTACACCACCGGTCTGGATAGGGGCGCGGATGCGCCCACAGGGGGCTGGTCAGTTGGTCATCTCCGCCCACACGAAACCGGCCAGTTCCCGGGCGATGGCCACGACAGCCACTCCCGGTGGTTTGCCGCGCCCGGTCATCTTCTTGTACTTAGCGTGCAGCCGCTGCTGGGCCGTCCACGACCTGGCGAGGGTCTCCGGGCTGGCGCCGGCCTGGCGGCGCGACAGGGTGACCCCGATTCCCGGCCGGTGCTGGTAGGCCCACGCTGCTTCGATCAGCGCGGTTCGCACGCCTACCGGGCCGGCCTTGGTGATGTGACCCCGGCGGCTGCGCTGTCCACTGGAGTACTCGCTGGGGATCAGTCCGGAAAAGCCCATGAACGCGCGTGCGGTAGCAAACCGCCGCCAGTCCACCACCTCCGTGGCCAGGGTCATCCCGGTCAGCTGCGCGATACCCCGGTAGGCACCCAGCTTCGCTATCGTGGCGGCCAACGGCGCCGCTGCCGCCGCCCAGGTCGCCAGCTCGGCGTCGACCGCCGCCAGCTCCGCTTCTCGCGCTGCCAGGCCACCCCGGTAGGTCGCTACCACCCGGTTCAGCGCCGGTTCGTCGAAGACCTGCTGGGCGATCCATTGGCGGTGCGCCAGCGTCCACTTGCTCCCCCCGCGCCAGATCCGGCCGTGGCGCATCAGCACCGCGTTCAACCGCTGCTGCATCCGTTTGCGGTCATCCAGGACATCGGCCCGGGCCCGGACCAGGTCCCGCACCGCCTCCTCCGCCGGCGTCGGCACCCGGATCGGGGTCAGCTCCCCAGCCCGGTGCAACCGGGCCAACCGGATCGCATCCCGCTTATCCGTCTTCACCCGATCCGAGGACCCCTTCGGGATCAACGACGGTGCGACCACCTCACAGCCCACCCCCATCGAGGTCAACAACCGATACAGCTCATAACCACCCGGCCCAGCCTCGTAACACACCGACAGCATCCGCCGGTCACCAAACCGCCCGATCAGCCGACGTATCGACTCCTCATCATTGAAGACCCGGTCCACGACCGGCATCTCCTCCCCAGGACGCAACACCCCCACCACGATCGTGTTCATCGAGGTGTCCATCCCCAGATGGATCAACTCCGCCGATGGCATACTGGACCTCACGGTCGGCTCCCTTCTGCCTGTGGCCCCGTCCACCGCCCGGGTGCAAGCACCCACCAGCGTCGGGCGATCCACGACATCAGCCAAGTGCTACCCGACAGAAACCGGAGCCGGCCGTTTCATGCTGACTTGCCGCCTGGTCGGCGAACCCCTGCGTTCCGGCGGTCGCAGGTATCGACCCTCCCCCGCCGAACTCGACGCTCGCGTCGAGCATGTCTGTGAGCGAGTCGGGCTGAGCCCGGAACTGCGGGAACGTTCCCCGCACGAGATCTCCGAAGGGCAGCTGCAGCGCGCCTGCCTGGCTCGTGCGCTGATCGCCCGACCGCGGTATTTGCTCTGCGACGAGCTGACCTCGATGCTTGACGTGTCGACCCAGGCTGCGCTGCTCGAGGTCATCGCCGACGAAGTGCGGGATCGCTCCACGGGCGTCCTGCTGATCACCCAGGACCGTCTGCTGGCCGAGCACTGGTGCGACCGGGTCGTCGAGCTAACGGCGCGCGGCGCAGGCTGACCTGCGATCACTACCAGGTACTGGCGCGCCGCCAGGCCCTCCGCCTCGGAGTCCACGACTCCGGAACCGCCACCACCGCTTAACCCGGCAGCACCGTCTCCGTGGCGTGAACCCCGACCGGCGCCGACCGCCACGATCAGTGCCATGCCTCACCGTTGCCGCGGTGTGCTCGGGCACGTGGGCACCGCCTGAGGTCGGCGTGGAACGCCCGTGCGGAGGTGTAGGCCGCAAGGAAACCATCCCGGCAGTCCCGTAACAAGCTTGTAGCCATCGGTAGTGGTTCGGCCGGGGTGGCTGGCGTGTCCGCACGAGACAGCCGGGTGCGGTCGTAATGGTGCGCGGGGGCGCTGAGCAGGTCGCTGAGCGTGAGCAACGCACCGCTGATCTGAGTGAGGAGCCCACCGAGCGCGATCAACTCCTCGCGGCTCAATACGGTGTTGGGTAGCGCCCGGTTGACTCGATGAACAGTCTCGAGGGCCCGGTCGAGTTGCTCGACTGGATCGCTGCTGGTGACCGAGAGCGATCTTGACACGGCGGGGGTTGCGGTAGGGACCGCCCTTGCGGGCGGCCCCTACCGCAACCGAGTTGTCGGCCTACCACGCGATGGCGCTGGCGATCAAGAGGTTGCCGTCGCGGTCACCAACTCACACTCTGCGCAGCGGCGTTGCTGGCTGACAGCCATGACCAACGCCCGTTCCCCCCAACGGCGTCCAACGCAGCCCGCATTGCTGCGAAAAAGTGTATCAACACTGCCTTAGCGGGACTCTTCTCTATGCACACCGGACCTCGCTACCGACCAGTGAAGTCCGCCTCACTTGACTCGACGAACAAGGAGTTCGCAATGGTTAGCGCAGTTGAATACGGAACTACCGGAGCGGTTTACGTCTTGAGTAACCAGGACACCGGCAACTCCGTGACGGCTTTCAACCGGGCAGCTGATGGTGGTCTCACCCGGTTTGGGGCATTTCCGACCGGAGGGCTTGGCGTCGGAAACAGTATTAACGCTCAAATCGATCCGTTGGGTTCACAAGGCGCTCTCATCGTGAGTGAAGATGGTCGTTTTCTGTTCGCGGTGGATGCCGGCAGCAACGAGGTCTCGGTGCTTGCCATCGGGGCGGAGAAGCTGGTTGCGGTCGACCGGATGCCCTCCGGGGGTGTCCGACCGGTTAGCGTCACCGTCCACAACAACCTGCTCTACGTGGTCAATCAAACCGATGGCATCGTTACCGGGTTCACTGTGAGCAACGAAGGGGAACTGTCGCCACTGGCGGGCGCCACTCAGACGCTGGTTGGAGGCGCCCAGGCGAATCCCGCTCAGGTGGGTTTCACTCCGGACGGCACCCATCTGGTGGTGACGGAGAACGGGACCAACATGATCGACGTCTTCCCGGTCGACGACGATGGCCGCATTGGCCCACCGGTGAAAAACGAGTCCAACGGCGTAATGCCCTTCGCGTTCACGTTCGCCGGCCAGGACCTTCTGATCGTCTCCGAGGCCTTAGGCTCCAACGCGACATCGTCCTACCGGATTTCCCCCGACGGCAAGCTCACGGTG
The DNA here is from genome assembly GCA_041751815.1 of Pseudonocardiaceae bacterium. GTDB lineage: Bacteria > Actinomycetota > Actinomycetes > Mycobacteriales > Pseudonocardiaceae. The sequence goes on along the minus strand of JBGSWT010000163.1, from coordinate 13,700 downwards.
GTCAGTGGATCAGTGGCCACGACCCAGGTAGGAGCATGCTGGGTGGTGACCAACAGCGTCGCCGACCCCCTCTTCGCCTATGTGTCCAACACGGGCAGCGGCTCGATTTCGGGCTACAGCATTGAGGCTACTGGTGTGTTGAGCCTGTTGAATCCAGATGGCCAAACGGCCATCACTCGCGACCGACATGGACCCCTCGATAGTGGAGTGAGCAGCGACGGCCGGTACTTGTACGTCCTCACCGCTGGCTTCGCGGTGGGCAGCCCTAAGGCTGTCCCTTGCAACAAGATGTCCATCAACGCATTCCGGATCGGAACCGACGGCAGCCTTGATGCTCTCCCCGGTTTCGGCACTGCGGATGATGATGCTGTTGGACTCGCGCCTGGTAGTGAAGGTATGGTCGCGTTCTAACTGTGGCACGAAGTCTCAAGGTTCGGTGAACTCGCCCAACGACAAAGGACCCTGCCAACGCGGCAGCCAAATGAGGGCACTGCGGTGTCTCGAATTCGGCTCCTCGGGCTCCGCAAGAGCAGGTCGGGTGGCCGGAGGGCGCAACTCCCTCCGGCTACCCGACCCCGAGCGATCCCCGAATCAGTGACCCAATTTTACCGAGCGTTCAACCCTTGGGCGGATCTTCACAGTGCCACCCGATGGGGTGAAGAACGCGTCGATCACGTATCAGCGCCGCGAAATTCGACAGCCAACATAGGAGGATCGATGCCTGGAATGCAACGAGGAGAAGTGCAGGGACAGCCGTCCGCGGATGCTCCGACCAATGCAGAGCGTCACAGAGACATTCCTGTCCTACCGACCTACGTAACCCTGAGGCGTTTTACCGACCAAGGACGGAGGAACATTAAGGAAAGCCCCTCCAGGCTCGGTCAAGCCAAAGAGCTCGCCGAGCAAATGGGTATAATAATCGACAGATTCTTTCTGCTTATGGGAGGCCCCTACGAACTTCTTGCCATTATACGAGCGCCCGACGACAGGACGCTTGAAGAGTTCCTCCTGGCGGTCGGCATGGCAGGCGACGATGAGGGTGCCGCGATGCGGGCATTCACTGAGGATGAGTTCAGCGTGATCATCAGTGACCTTGCTGTCTTTCCCTAACTCTTGTACGACCGAGTGTCGCGTGGAATGAAGTCTCTTTACGCTTCTTGGGTGTGGCGTGTTCGAGAATACAGACTTTCCTGGCACCGCTAACATCGCCGATATCGAGGAGTAGCTCTACAAGCCTGAGTGGATCCTATGCGTGATGTCGAAGGGCTTGGGCGATGTTGGTGGCGCCGGCGAGGCGAAGAAAGGCTAGATAGTCGGCGTGGTCACGGAGCGGGGAGAACATCGGGCCGCGCACCGCGGCGTGGTCAGGGTTGCAGTCGCCGACGGCTCACTCGGCTACCGCTGAGCCCACGAACCACAGCGGTGGAACGGCATAGCTTAACCAGGAATGGGCATCCTTCCAGCGCTGTGGAGATTCTTATCATCAGGGATACCCTGACAACCGCTTGCGCTAACACCTTGTCGACGGTCACTAACTTCAGGGTTCGCCCGATGACACCAACCGAACGCTGCTTATACACTAATACTTGATGGGCCTCTGATGACAACCTCCTTGTCATTACCTCCTGGCCCATCTCGGGATCTCGTTCGGTAAGTAAGATGACGACACCAACTCAACGTGGGCAGGCAGATTATTGGCTTGGCGAGTAACGGAGATCGTACTCACCGACGGGCGATCCGCAAGAAACCAGTGCAAGTAAGGTGCCGCGAATGGCCATATTAAGCGATAGCGTTGAGGCAAGTGATTTTAGAACACAGTCACCGTTCTTCGGTATGCTCTTACCTGGAGGATTATCATGCAGGACACGAGTCGATCTTCACGCCTAAGTGTGGAGTCACATCCAGCCGTTAGTTATGATCGAGCGAGGCACGGCATCCACAACTTAAGTATTCCCGAGGTCATCGCTGACCCGACCATCTACATAGACGCTATTGCCGAGCTAGGACCGCTCTTCTTCGACGAGGTCGGGCAAGTCTGGGTATGTTCAGGCTACCGTGAGTCAGCTGAAGTCCTGACTGACTTTCGCCGGTTCTCCTCGGCGAGATTACGCAGTTCTGACGTACTCGCTGGACGTGGCCTAAATCCAGCCGCCAGCGTCGCTGAAATGCTGGCGGAGCAAATGTTGTTCATCGATCCACCCAAACATATCGCAATAAGGTCTAGTATTCAGAATCAATTTACGGCTTCCCGAGTGCGCGACCGTGATGAAGCCATGAAAGAGATTGCCAACGCTGCATTAAACGACCTTCCGTCGCACGGCGAAATCGATCTAATCACACAATTCTCACGGAAGCTGTCCGCTCCGCTCATTGCGCACTTACTTGACATAGATGACCGTACGGAGCAGATCACACGATGGGCGGAAGCGTACGAAACCCTTCTCGGTAGTCTATCGACCCTACCCAACATTCGGAACAAAGAGATAATCCCGGTACTGAACGAAGCCTTGTCTTTTTTCCAGGCGGAGGCGAGAACCCGGCTGAATTCTCCCCGGGACGATCTGATCAGCGCCATGGTCGCCATGCTCCGTGACAACCAACTATCCCACGAGGATACTGATGCCATTACCTACTCTATCGCAGCGAACTGCATAGTGCTGTTAGGTGGGGGCTACCAGACACTGGCGCATCTGGTTTCGACGGGTCTGCTGCTGCTCGACAAGTACCCGAGCCAGCAGCGGCGACTGCGTGAGGACCCGAGCCTAATCGACTCAGCGATAAACGAGTTCATGCGCATTGACGGGTCAAGCCAGTACGTCGCGCGGCAGGCGGCAGTGGACTCGGAACTTGGCGGCAGACACATCTTGGCGGGCCAGACCATCATCGTGCATCTCGCAGCGGCAAACCTGGACCCGCGGACATTCGCAGATCCTCGAGCGCTCGACATCGAACGACGGGAGGCTAGGCACCTCGGCTTCAGCATGGGGCGACACTACTGTATCGGTGCTCCGTACGCGCAACGAACAGCGCGCTGGGCGATCCTCGGTTTCCTCGACCGTTACCCCAAGTACCGCGTTCGGCATGGGGCTGAAGCTTTAGTATGGGGGCCCCATCCAAACACACGATGCTTGGCTCACGCGTACGTCAATGTCAAAGCAGAGTCGCCGGAACCAGCCGCTGAGTCGGAGCCAGCCGCCATGCGAAAACAGGAATTCAGCGGCCAGCCGGCAGAACCGATCCGCACCGAACTGTCACAACCTGACCAGCATCTTCTAACCATCGACTGGAACGACACCGCTACACCACGCGGTCCGTATGCATGCTGGCACCACCTGTTCGAGCATCGAGCGCAGCTAGCACCCAACGCCATCGCGGTCAATGACGGGAATGTTGCCCACTCCTACCGAGAGATCGATCAAAGAGCAAATGCGCTCGCTCGGATGCTTCGCACCCAAGGTGTGCAACCGGAGTCCGTCGTTGGCGTGGTGATGGAGCGCTCGGCTGACTTCATCGTCACGATCCTCGCCGTTGCCAAAGCTGGCGGTGCGTTCCTACTGGCCGACCCTTCTTGTCCGGACGAACGACTGAAGGACATGATTGAGGAAGCAGCGGTCACAGTTGTACTTGCTGACGAGACGACCGCGATGAGGCTCGGCTCGGTTGCACCACCGGCTCGATTTCTGACTCTGGACTGCCGGCAAACCGATGCCACCGCCCCACTGAGCGGTGTATCTGCCGGCAACACCGCTTATGTGGTGTTCACCAGCGGTACAACTGGGCGTCCGAAAGCCATCGCCATCAGCCATGAGGGTGTCGTTAATCTGCATGTAGCGCAACGGCAGATCTTCCGTATCGGGCCGCGCGACCGAGTACTACAATTCCTGTCGCCCAATTTCGACGGCTGTATCGCAGACGTCGTGCTGGCGCTGCTATCCGGAGCAATGCTGGTCGTCGCACCGTCAGTCCATCTCATTGTGGGGCCACCGCTAATCCGGCTACTCCGCGAACAGCAAATCACAACGGTAATCTTGACACCGTCGGTCTGGGCCGCTCTCCCCGACGCGGAGCTTCCGGATCTGCGCGTCGCCGCCGCCGCCGGGGAACGGCTACCGGCCGCGCTGGTCGCTCGCTGGTCGAGACCCGGGCGACGGTTCCTTAACCTATACGGTCCGGCCGAGACTGCTGTGCTAGCGACCTGGCACGAATGTAGCAACTCCGCAGGGACACCGCCAATCGGCCGTCCTGTCGCCAACAAACGGACGTACGTGCTTGATGAACAACTTCGTCCGGTTCCTATAGGTCAGCACGGTGAACTATGCATCGGTGGCCTTGGAATTGGCCGGTATCTGTCTCGCCCAGAGCTCATGGAGCAGCGGTACGCCATCGATTCAGTCGGTAGGATACCGGGGCAATTGCTTTACCGCACTGGTGATATCTGTCGATGGTTACCCGACGGATCACTGGAATACCTCGGGCGCCGTGACCGGCAGGTGAAGATTCGCGGCCAACGGGTCGAGCTGGATGAAATCGAAAAGGTGCTGGAAAAGGTTCCCGGGGTAGCCGCCAGCACGGTGCTTGAGCGAGAAGGCCAGCTTCATGCTTTGATTGTCGCGGAACGGCATGGGCTAGACGAATCAACGATTCGCGAACAACTCGTCCGGCGTCTACATAGCGGAATGATTCCGACAACGTTCACCGTGGTCGACAAGTTGCCTCTCACTATGAATGGAAAGGTAAATATGGAGAGCATTGCACAACTGACACAAGTGGCACAAGAGTCGGCGGCACATCCCACGCCGCACGCTCCCGACACTGCCCACGTTCTAAGTACGAGCATCGACGCTGACACCTCTCTACAAAAGTCCCGTCTAACCTGGCGAATTTCACAAATCTTCGCTGACTGTCTCAAGCTCCCGCAGCAGAGAGTTAAGGTTAATTCGGACTTCTTCTCCCTCGGTGGCGACTCCTTGGCCATGGCTACATTTCTCACGAGCTTGGAGAATGAAACCGGGACGCTCGTAGACGTCGGGAACCTATTAAATGATCCAACTCCCAGTGGTATTGCGACACACGTCGTTGGAAGAGACGACCGCATACCGCACTATAGCTTGAGGTGACCACCCAGTGGGTACAGATATTGCACACCCAGAGATCACGGAACTGGCAACATCGGGGAATCCGCGCGGAACCGTGGTGCTCATACACGGATCGATGGACCGATCAGATAGCTTCCGCCGGGTCGCAAGGCACCTTTCGGAGTGGAAGCTAGTCAGCTACGACCGAAGAGGTTGGGGCAAGTCCCGGCCCCTCGGCGGCCCGAGGACCACCCTCTCCGACCATGTGGCCGACGCGATCACGATTCTGTCCAAGCTGGATCGTTCGATCGTCGTTGGGCATAGCTATGGCGGGCTCATCGCGCTCTGCGCAGTTGGTAGACGCCCCGATCTGATACGGGCCGTCGTCGCGTTCGAACCCCCGGTACGCTGGCTACCGTGGTGGCCGCTAGAGGCACCATGGGAACGCCTGATAAGGGAATCCGCCGCCGATGGCCCAGAAGCAGCCGCCGACGCATTGTACCGCGCCGTAGTAGGCCATCCCCGCATACCCCACCGTGACGGACAGGCCGAACTCGCAGCGGACGGCACGGCACTGCTTACTGAGATGACCGACGCTACCCTTGACGAACCGTCCTTCGATCCGTTCACGCTTGGCCTTCCCGTAGTGCTTGCGGCCGGGACAGACTCGTTGCCCCATCACCGTGAGAGCTCTCGGCGACTCGCGGAGTTAGTTCCCTCCGGGCGCTTCATCGAAATTCGTGATGCAGGGCACACAGCCCACGTGACCCACCCGAACAAGTTTGCCGAGCTCGCTGAATACGCCGCGACGCTAGCTGAGGAACAATAGCGCGTCGTGGTCTGGAAACACCAACCAACTGGCGGGCATCAGGCGCAGCCTCACCGGTCAGCCGCAGTCGTCTCAGCTGTCTCCATTGTGACCGGCACCGCGGCTGGTCGCGCTGCGTGGCCAGTAGCCGGTTGAGCCCGCACCGTGGGAGGATACATCAGTTCCGAGCTGCTGACCGAGACATCATAATTCACGCGATTGAGGGTAGGTGTGACGTATTTATCGATCGTGCTCATGACTCTCTTCTATGCTGGTTCGCGTCCCGGAGACCGAGGGGTTGTCAACATATCGACCTTCGGTTTCGGACGACGCTGGCATGGCGGGGTGATAGTTCCGTACCTTGACGAGGGCACCTCATCGTCCCGCTTGTATGGTGGCCATCACAACCTTAGGAAGGGTGCGTCATGCCGGAGCTCATCAAGGAGTTTGAGTACTTCGTCGATGTTGGCAGCATCGACGATGTGGGGAGTGGGCCGTTCGGCCAACGCGTGATTGGTGCTCGTACCAGCGGTCAGATTACCGGGGACCGGATCAAGGGCACGATCGAGGGCCCGGGCGCCGACTGGTCGCTTGTCGGCCAGGACGGATTCAGCCGGCTCGACGAACGGGTCACCTTCAAGACCGTCGACGGGGCGCTGATCTACGTCCAGGACTTCGGCCTGGTCGAGCTGACCTCCGCGATCATGGACATCATTAATGGTACTAGCGACACGCCGACGAACTTCGGGGACCAGTACTTCTTCACCAATCCCCGGTTGGAGACCGGCGACGAGAGGTACTCATGGGTTAACCAGACGGTGTTCATAGGCGAAGGCCGGGTGGTTCCCGGACCTCGAGTCGAGTATCGTGTGTACCGCGTCGCCAACTGCTGATCCGCCGGTCCTTACTCGGCCTGGCCGGTTCGCCAGCCGAGAAGGTCTGAATTCCTGGCCCATCAATAAGCCCGAGCGATCCAACGGTTGGTGATGCAACGCCGCGTAGTTAAAGGTGTTGGACTTGAGTCAAAGGGAATCGTGGTGGTTGGCGTGGCTGATGATATCACGACGGGTCTCCTGGTAGATCGGGTCAACTCATAACAACTTTCCCGATACCAGAGGCTCCACCGGGTGCTCAGTCCGCCACTACCGCCATTACCCGTACCGTCAGTGTCACCGCGGTGTTCGTCGCCGGAATTGACGATGTGCGTTACTTCCCTCGGGTAGCGCAACTGGCCCGCTGGACCCCTCACTCGCCATGAGTCCGACACCACGGTGCACCGCGGGCGGATCACCCAGGGCCACCCAGGGCCGCTGGCTCGTGCGCTGGGCGGCGATCCTGTCCACACTCCGGGAAACCGACCTGGGGCGACCTAGGGATCACTAGTTACCTATCGTCAAGATATTCCTATTCTCCGGAGAACCCTGATAATGTCAGCGCCCTCGCCCCGCAGGAGGTGGCCAATTTTCAGGGAACTTCCCGACGACGCCGGTCCTACTTCCCACGCACACTTATATGTAATGGACATCATCGATGGTGGGGTGCGCTAACTAATCGCCAAGGGCGCGTCACTTGTGGCATGGGGTAGGGGTACCGATGAGTAACGACTTATCAATTCTCTGGGAAAAACCGGCGCTGCAACAGCCGGGATGGATGGATCAGGAGCACGTGGGCCGGGTGAGAAAGGAGTTAGCGATCATGCCACCACTTGTGCGTGGAGAGGATGTGCATACGCTGCGTCGCCTGCTAGCCCACGTCGCGGCTGGTCAACTCCATGTCGTCCAGTCGGGCGACTGTGCTGAGGACCCGGCGGAGTGCACTTCCGGCTATGTCGCTCGGAAAGCCGCCCTACTCGACGTACTGGCCGGAGTAGTCAAAATGATCACGCATAAGCCTGTACTGCGGGTAGGACGGATTGCGGGCCAGTTCAGCAAGCCTCGTTCCAAGCCGACTGAACTCGTCGGCGATATTGAGCTGCCCGTCTATCGCGGCCATATGGTTAACAGTCCGGAGCCCGATCCCTTGCTGCGCCGCCCGGACCCGAGTCGTCTACTCGCCGGCTACCGGGTGGCCAGCGACGCGATGCGCCACCTGGGTTGGTACGACTCGGCACGGTGGTCCTGCGTCGAGGCGCCGATCTGGACCAGCCATGAGGCGCTGCTGCTCGACTACGAAATTCCAATGCTGCGTCGAGACGATGACAACCGGCCGCTGCTCACCTCGACGCACTGGCCTTGGGTCGGTGACCGCACCAACCAGGTGGAGGGTGCCCATGTCGCCTTGCTCGCTGAGGTTGTCAACCCCGTCGCCTGCAAGGTCGGACCCAACATGTCACCGGACAATTTGGTTGCGCTGTGCGAGCGGCTCGATCCCAGGCGCACGGCGGGTCGGCTGACTCTCATTGCCCGTTTGGGCGGCGACGTCGTGGCCGATCGACTGCCGCCACTCGTAGCCGCGGTCCGCGCGGCGGGACACCCCGTAGTTTGGCTTACGGATCCCATGCACGGCAACACTATTAGCAACCCTGACGGGTTGAAAACCCGGTTCCTGGAGACAGTCATTCGGGAAGTTGAGAACTTTCAGTGCGCAGTGTCCACTGAACTCGGAGTGGCTGGTGGACTGCACCTAGAAACAACACCTGATGACGTCACTGAGTGCGTTATAAACGAGTCGATGATCGATCAGGTCAGTGTCAAGTACACGAGTTTCTGCGACCCGCGGCTCAATTTGAAACAGGCCGTGTCGGTAGTTTCGGCTTGGCGCGGATGATAGCTAGCACTGAAACCACTCGCAATCGGCAGGTTAGGAGCACGAGATGGAAAAAATGAGTACGCGCGTCAGCGTAGTTGCGGGCAGGATCGGTGTGACAGTCAACCGTCTTCTTGGCGAGCGCCGCGTGAAAGCTAAAGCCGACGGACTGGATGTCAACCATGAGTAAGCAAGAACCGCCTCACCACATGACAACCGACGACTTCCGTCGTCACGGCCATGCGGTAATCGACTGGCTCGCTGATTATCACTCTCAGATCGAATCGTTTCCAGTTCTGTCGACAGTAAAGCCAGGCGAGATCGTAGCCGCGTTACCAGGTCATGTGCCGACGGAAAGCGAATCATTCAGCAATGTCCTTGCTGACTTGAACGATGTACTCATGCCCGGTATCACGCACTGGCAACATCCCAGTTTTTTTGCTTATTTCCCCGCCAATGCTAGCTTTCCATCCATCCTGGGAGACCTGCTCGCCTCAGGACTGGGTATACAGGGAATGTTGTGGCAGACCAGTCCCGCCTGCACGGAGCTTGAAACGGTGGTCATGGACTGGCTCGCCAAGCTGCTTGATCTCCCAGAGAGGTTCCTCTCATCCGGTATGGGCGGTGGGTCGATTCAAGACAGTGCCTCGAGCGCAACGTTCGTTTCCCTGCTAGCTGCGCTGCATCGCGCCTCCAACGGCGACTATAACCGCACAGGCGTCCGGCGACGTTACACTGTGTACGGGTCGACACAAGTCCATTCATCTGTCGAGAGAGCAGTTCGAATGGCAGGGCTGGGAACGGACAACTTGCGGCTCATCGACGTTGACCGCCGGACATTAGCAATGCGTCCCGAGTTGCTCAACGAGGCGCTCGAAAGGGACCGAGCGACCGGCTGTACGCCGGTGATGGTAATAGCGGCACTCGGCACAACGTCCACATGCGCTTTCGACCCAGTCGTTCAGATCGGCGAGATATGCCATCAGCAAGGCATCTGGTTGCACGTCGACGCGGCATACGCCGGCGTCGCGGCGGTATCTCCTCGGTTCCGATCAGTCAACGCCGGGCTAGAGTATGCGGATTCCTATTGCACCAACCCGCATAAGTGGCTGCTAACCAACTTCGATTGCGACGCGTTTTGGATTGCGGACCGCCGGTCCCTCATTGGAGCGCTGTCCGTCCTGCCCGAGTACTTGCGCAACGCGAGCTCCGAATCCGGCGCAGTGATCGACTACCGAGATTGGCAGGTCCCACTTGGGCGACGATTCCGTTCATTAAAATTGTGGGCGGTACTGCGTTGTTACGGAGCTGAGGGTCTTCGTGCGCACATTGAACACCATGTCGATTTAGCGATCCGGCTCGCAGGATGGATTCGTTCGGATGATCGATTCCAGCTCGTACGGCAGTCATTGGGACTGGTGTGCTTCCGCCTTCAAGACGAGGCCAAGACCGAGCCGTTGCTTCTAGCGGCGAATGCCACCGGAGAAATGTACTTGACACACACTCGGGTCGATGGCCAATATACTATCAGAATGGCGATCGGGGGAACGGCCACGCAACGGCGTCACGTTGAGAGCGCATGGCGACGGATCAGCAAATTAGCCGACAAGATCGGACGCGCTCAGTAAGGCTGCGGTCTGGTCAGGTGTCGACTACACCGAGTGCAACAGTTCCACGGTGACCTCGACGAGGGAGACCGCCCACGGCAGCGCCTCCCGGGGACCGGACAGCGAGACCGTTCGGATCTGGGGGAGATCATCTACCCGGGAGGGCTCGGCTGTGCGGCGAGTTCGACCGGGCCGCCGTGGTGGGTGAAGTCCGGATACCACCGCTGGAAGTGAGTGGCCAGGTCGTTGTTCAGTACCTGGGTACGAACCTGCAGGAACAGGTGGGCCCCGGTCGGTGACCAGCGCATTTGCTGCTTTTTGACCATGCGTTTGGAGACCACTTGGTTCACCGTGGACTCCACGAACGCTGACGAGATGGCCTCCCCACACCGGCGGTGCTCACCGTAGTTGGGGATCCACGCGGTGTTGGCCCGGATGTATCCGGCGAACTCCTTGAGGTATTTGGCGAGCTTGCGTTGCGTTTCTCCCGGGTCTTCGCTGTAAAGGTCGTCTTCGAGCCAGGACAGCGCCTGGTCGGCGCGGAAGGTGTTGCCGTGCCACAGCAGCCACTTGAGCCGCTCCAAGTCCTTGGCGACCTGATCCCGATCGACGCAGCCTTCCGCCTGCTCGTGTCCAGCGGTGGGTAACGGGGGCAGGGACTTGGCGGTGTTGGTCATGACGGTCAGGCGCATGGTGATGTGGAACCAGTCCAGGTAGTGCTCAGCCTGCGGGTAGAGGTACAGGGGCAGGTCACGGATGTCTTCGCCTCCATCGGTGAGGAAGGTGACGGACTGGTTGGCCGCCATGCCCTGGGCTGCGAGGACCTCGAACAGCCGCCGCCGGGGCTTGGTCTCGATCTTCTGGACGAACGCGAAGCACTTCGCCGCGCCGTCGGTGGGCCTGCTCTTGCCCGCGATCACCTCGAACCAGCCGTCTTTGCGGGAGGTCTGGGTGGAGGAGTGGACATAGCCGCCGTCGAGCCCCACGGTCAGTGGCATGTCGGGGCGGGGCAGTGCGTCCCAGTCCCGTGGGCAGCCACCCACCCACCCCTGCGGTGTCCTCCGCCCCGAAGTCGGGTGGCGACCTGGTGGAGGTGCGCGCGGACCCCCGAGGGATGCAGCGTCCGCCCGAGCGGAAGGACTTCCCCCAGCAAGGCACCGGCCTGCGCGTAGGACATCACCGCGGCGAACCGAGCCTGCAGGTAGACCAGTTCGGGTGTGGTGTGCTCGGCCAGCGTGGTGGCCAGCGGGCTGAAGGAGGCGCTCGCGGCGCTGTGGCACGGGCAGCGCAGCCAGCGAGGACTGTCAACATCGAGCGTCCCGAACAGGGTCCGCAGGGTGATCTTCTTGGTGTCCTTATGCTGATAGGCCCGACCGCACTGCGCACAGCAGCGCCGCTGGTTCAAGGCCTCTTCGGTCTGGGTGGTGACCAGCACCTCCTGCAGGGCGGCGAGCAGCTCGTGGGCCTCGGCCAGGTGCAGGCCGACCAGGTCGACACCCATGGCGTCGTCGGACTGTCGTTCTACTGTCGCTCCACACTAGTCGATTCCAGCCACGAAGCTCAGAACTACCGGCTGGCCCCATTTCGAGATTACCGCCCTTATTACTTGCGTCTCGCGGCGTGGAAGTTGCTGCGACCACGCGGCCTAATTCGCGTCGCTCAGGATCTCGGCTTTCGTGAGCGCCCCACGGGCCCAGTCGCGGCAATTGCCCAGACCGCTCGACAAGCTCGGGCTGACGCGCAGGAACTCCTTAGCCACGCCCTTACCGGACCCAGTGCCACGCCACCGGATCTCCGTGATCTCCGCTTGCTTGTCATCACTGCGGGGGACCGGCTGCCGGGTGGCTACGAGGCCGCATGGCGGGAACTTCAGTCCGAGCTGGTCGCGCTATCCACGCGTGGCACCCAGATCTTTGCGGAGCACGCCGGTCACCATATTCATCGTGACGATCCGGACTTCATGGTTCAGGTTCTGCGAGACGTGATCGCTGAATTGCGGGCGGCAGCGTCGGGGCAGGACTCAGTCCGGTCACAACGGTAGTCCGAAGGTGTTGTAGATGGCTTTGTCGACGCGGTCGAGGTCGGCGGGGTCCAGCGCACCGAGGTGTTCGATGAGTGCGCCTTGGTAGACGCGGGTGATGTCGCGGGAGATGTTCAGCCAGCCGGTGGTGCTGCCGATGGTGACGGGGATGGCGGTCAGGCCGCCGGGGTCGTCGGGGACTATCGGGACGCCGTAGAGCATTTCGGTGCTGGGGTCGTCGATGAGGTACTGCGCGGAGACGATGACCATGGGGCCGACGGGGATGGAGCGGAGTTGGTAGCGCCAGCAGTCACCCCGCCGCACGGCGGCCCCGCCCGGACGCCAGCTCGGCGATGACGGCCTGGTGATCGAGGTCGGCGACGGCGAGGGCCTCACCGTCGTAGGGTGTGGGTGGGTAGTGCTGGTGGATGTTCTGGTGGATGAACTTCGAGATCCATGCGGAGACGGATAACCCGTCGCGGCGGGCGGCCTGCTCGGCGAGGAACGCCGCGGTGGCCTCCAGCGTCAGCGACATCTTCGTGGTCGGCATCCTCGGAGCGTATCTTTTGATCGCCTTCATTGACAGCCTCTCCTCATCGCTACCCGGCGGCTGGGGACACGCTCGGGAGAACGAGGTCCGACGCGTGCGCGGCGACCTGGGCAACTCGCGGCTGCTTGCCGGGCAGCCGGTGGCGGCCGAGATCGCCGCTCGTGCGCTGCCGTCGATCATGCTGGTGCTGACCGCGCTGGCGCTGGTGCTGGTCGGCGGGCTGGTGCTTCGGGGTACTGGCCGCCGCGTTCCGGGACACTCCGCTGGACTGGGGGGTGCGCACGCTGTGCTACTACGGCACCGCGGCGCCGTCGTTCTGGATCGGGTTGCTGCTGCTCTCCGTGTTCTCCATCCAGCTCGGCTGGCTGCCGTCGGGGGGCAGCATTGACGTCCGCTCCGCCGACGCCGGGTTCATCGATCCCGCGCACTTGGTCCTGCCTGCGGTCACCCTGGCCATCACCCAGCAGTCCTGGTTCACCCTGTACGTGCGCGACACGCTGCTGGAGGTAATGCGCGAGGACTATGTGCGTTACGCCGAGGCGTCCGGGGTGCGCCGGGCGGCGGTGCTGGCCAGGCACGCCCTGCCCAACGCACTCATCCCGTTCATCACCCTTACCGGGACCCACCTCGCCGAGCTGATCGGCGGCGCCGTGCTTGCTGAGACGATCTTCGCCTGGCCGGGGGTGGGGAGGTTGACCGTGGAGGCGGCGCTGGTGGTCGACCTCCCGCTGCTGGTGGCGATCACGCTGCTCGGGGCGGTGCTCGTGGTGCTGGGCAACCTGGTCGCTGATCTGCTCTACCGGGTTGTCGACCCGCGGATCCGGGAGGGCCTGACATGACCGCCACCACGGCGGGTGCCCGCCCCCGCCTGCGGCTGCGGCGACCGGACGTGGGC
>JBGSWT010000162.1:0-1959 GCA_041751815.1 Pseudonocardiaceae bacterium | reverse complement strand
TATCTCGGGTCCGACGGCGCTGCAGTGGACGATGTGGTGGATCGCGCTCAGGCTGCGGTCTACGAGGTGACCGAACGGCGGATGAGCGAGGACTACATCGCGCTCGAGGAGCTGCTGCAGCCCACGATGGACGAGATCGATGCGATCGCCTCCCGGGGCGGCGCTTCGGCCGGGGTCCCCACCGGCTTTGTGGACCTCGACGCGGTGACCAACGGCTTGCATGCCGGGCAGATGGTGATCATTGCGGCCCGTCCCGGAATCGGAAAAAGCACGCTGGGATTGGATTTCGCGCGGTCCTGCTCAGTTGCCCATGGCATGACCAGCGTGATCTTTTCGCTGGAGATGAGCCGCACCGAGATCGTGATGCGGCTATTGTCCGCCGAGGCCAGGATCCGGTTGGCGGACATGCGCTCCGGTCGGATGAGCGACGACGACTGGACCCGGTTGGCCCGGCGGATGGGCGAGGTCAGCGAGGCTCCGCTGTTCATCGATGACTCGCCGAACATGACGATGATGGAGATCCGGGCCAAGGCTAGGCGGCTCAAGCAGCGCCACGACTTGCGGCTGATCGTCATCGACTACATGCAGCTGATGAGCTCCGGCAAGAAGGTCGAGTCCCGCCAGCAGGAAGTCAGCGAATTCTCCCGGCAGCTCAAGCTGCTGGCCAAGGAGCTGGAAGTCCCGGTAGTCACGATCTCTCAGCTCAACCGCGGTCCAGAGCAGCGCACCGACAAGAGGCCGATGCTGGCTGATCTTCGCGAAAGTGGATCTTTAGAGCAGGACGCGGATATGGTGATGCTGATCCATCGGCCCGATGCATGGGAACGCGACGACCCCCGCGCCGGTGAGGCGGATCTGATCCTCGCCAAGCACCGCAATGGACCGACTACGACCGTGACCGTTGCCCACCAGTTGCACTACAGCCGCTTCTTCGACATGGCCCCGGACTGACCGGGGTGACGGAGGGGGCGGGCCTGGCGACCTGGTGCGTACCGGCAACGGCCGGCTCAACCCGGTTCGCCGCGCCGTTTGCGGTGGATCACCCATCCCAGATCCACCAGGGCTACCGCCGCGAGAACCGCGAACACCACTCCGAGCGCGACCAGATCTGACCTGATCATCAACACCGCGGCGGCAGTGCAGAACAACAATCCGAAACCGGCCAGCACCGCGCGCAGGGTCAGCGCGCTGCGGGCTGGTGTCGCACCGCCGAACCCGGCGGTCGGGTCGTGGTATCCGGGGAGCCCGCGCTCGTAGTCCTCCCGGGTCCGCCGTCCGCGCGGCCTGTCTTGTTGTGACACCACGCTTCCTTCCATCGAGTCCCTGGTTTCAGCCCACGTACCGGCGGGCCTTCGAATGCCGTTGCGGCTCCTCGAGCAGCTTCAGGCCACGCTCGACCTCGGCTGGTATTACCCGGCGTTCCCACAGCACCCAGGGCAAACAAGCGATCGCCTCGGCGACCGCCGACACGCTGGCCCAATCCCGGGGATCGAGCGGAGCATGATCCCGGTGCGCCGAAGCGCGCTGCCCAGCGGGCGGCGCAACCACGCCGTCCACAGCGTGTTGCGGATGCCGAGCTGGCGCCGGCGTCGAGGATCACGCGCCGTAGACGGAGCGTGCTGGATGACCACATCTTCGGCCCAGCACATCCACCAGCCCCGCGCGGCGAGATCGATCGCCAGCAGCTCCTCCTCGCCGCCGAGCCACAGCCGCGGTGAGAACCCACCGACCTGGCGGAAGGCAGCGACGCGGAACATGCTGGCGCCGGCCAGCACGCCCAGCAGCGCCGGGCCGGGCAACCAGGCCGGGCCCGGTACCGGGGAGTTCCGCAGCTCCGGGGTGATCGGGTCTTCGACCAGGTCCGGCGCGACGAGGATCCGCGCGGTCACCGATGCCAACCCCGGATGGCTGTCCAGCAGATCGGCAGCGCGGCGCAACGCCCCGGGCTCCCACCAGCTG
>JBGSWT010000161.1:0-5680 GCA_041751815.1 Pseudonocardiaceae bacterium | reverse complement strand
GGCTGCGCTGCCGGTACCCGCCGGGCCGCGGCCAGCACCTCCCCGGGGCGGAGCAACGCCTTGCTCGGCATGCACGCCCAGTAGGAACACTCGCCGCCGATCAGCTCGCTCTCGACTACCACGGCACTCAAGCCGTTCTGGCGGGCGTACCAGGCCATGCTGCTCCTTGCGGTCGTGTGCTCGCTGGCGCCCGGTCGAGCGCCTATGCGACGTCATGAGCAGGTCACTCACCTGCTGATTGTCCCCGGCGCCGCTGCCCGCGGATACCTCCCACTAACAGGCAAACATGCAGCTAGAAAGGCACTTAAAGATCATTTTCGAATCTCCCGGACACAGGCTTCGTTACGGAAGTGTGGCCTCGCGCTTGCAAGGGAGAGTCGTGTCCGATTCGTTCGTCCACCTGCACGTGCACACCGAGTACTCGATGCTGGACGGCGCGGCCAAGGTGGGTCCGCTGCTCGCTGAGGCTGCTCGGCTGGGGATGCCCGCGGTGGCGATGACCGACCACGGCAACATGTACGCCTCGGCGGAGTTCTACCGGAAGGCCATGAGCGCCGGGGTGAAGCCGATCATCGGTATCGAGGCGTATGTGGCACCGGCCAGCCGCTACCACAAGAAGCCGGTATTTTGGGGTCAGCTGCACCAGCGTTCCACCGACGAGTCGGGTATGGGTGGTGACGTCGCCGGTGCGGGCGCGTTCCTGCACATGACGATGCTCTCGGAGAACGCCACCGGTCTGCGGAACCTGTTCCGGCTGTCCAGCCTGGCGTCATTCGAGGGCGCCTATCGCAAGCCCCGCATGGATCGTGACCTGATCGCCCAGCATGCGGCCGGAATCATCGCTACGACCGGCTGCCCGTCCGGTGAGGTGCAGACCCGGCTGCGGCTGGGCCAGACCGAACAGGCTCTGCAGGCCGCCAGCGACTACCGCGACATCTTCGGCCCCGATAATTTCTTTCTCGAACTGATGGACCACGAGCTGCCCATCGAGCGGTCGATCCGCGAAGGCCTGCTGGATGTTGGCCGCAAACTCGGGCTGACGCCGTTGCCGACCAACGACAGTCACTACGTCACCCAGGACCAGGCGGCGGCACACGAGGTGCTGCTGTGTGTGCAGTCGGGCAAGACGATGGATGACCCGAACCGGTTCAAGCTCGAGGGTGAGGGCTACTACCTGAAGTCCGCGGAGGAGATGCGCGGCTACTGGGACAAGGAATTGCCCGGCGCCGCCGACGCCACCTTGCTGATCGCCGAACGCGTCGGGTCCTATGCGGAGGTCTACGCCGAGGTCGACCGGATGCCCCGGTTCCCGCTGGCCGAGGGCGAGACCGAAGACTTGCTGCTGCGCCGTGAGGTCGAGCAGTACGCGCCGGAACGGTTCCCGGACGGGATGGCTCAGCACTACCTCGACCGCGTCGAGCACGAGCTGGGCGTGATCTCCGAGATGGGATTCCCAGGCTACTTCCTGGTCGTCGGGGACCTGGTCCGCTGGGCCAAGCGCCAGAAGATCTCCGTGGGACCGGGTCGAGGCTCGGCGACCGGGTCTCTGGTGGCCTACATCCTGCAGATCACCGACCTCGATCCGATCGGGCACTCCCTGATCTTCGAGCGGTTCCTCAATCCCGAGCGGGTCTCGCCTCCCGATATCGACCTCGACTTCGACGAGCGCCGGCGCGGGGAGGTGATGCAGTACACGGTCAACAAGTGGGGTGCGGCCAACATCGCGCAGGTCATCACCTTCGGAACGATCAAGACCAAGGCCGCCATCAAGGACGCCGCCCGCGTTCTGCACGGCCAGCCCGGCTTCTCCATCGCCGACCGGATCACCAAAGCACTGCCGCCGGCGGTGGCCGCCGAGGACATCCCGCTGTACGGCATCTTCGATCCGAAGCATCCGCGCTACACCGAGGCCACCGAGGTGCGGTCGCTGTCCGAGACCGACCCGCAGGTCGGCAAGATCATGGACACCGCCCGCGGGTTGGAGGGCCTGGTCCGTAACGCCGGGGTGCACGCCTGCGCGGTGATCATGTCCTCGCAGCCTCTGCTGGACGTGATCCCGCTGTGGATGCGCGATGACGGCTCGATCATCTCCGGCTGGGACTACCCGTCGTGTGAGGACATCGGCCTGCTCAAGATGGACTTCCTGGGCCTGCGCACGCTGACTGTCATCAGCGACACCGTCGAGGCGGTCAAGACCAATCACGGCCGCGAGATCGACACCGCCACGCTGGAGCTCGACGACGAGGCCACCTACAAGCTGCTCTCCAGCGGCCACACACTCGGGGTGTTCCAGCTTGACGGTGCCGCGATGCGCTCGCTGCTGCGCGCGCTGGCACCCACGCACTTCGGTGACATCGCCGCGGTGCTCGCCCTGTACCGGCCTGGCCCGATGGCAGCCAACGCCCACCTCAACTACGCTGAGCGGTCCAACTCCCGTCAGGCGATCGCCCCGATCCATCCTGAGCTCAGCGACGCCTTGGAGCCCATCCTGGGCGAGACCTACCACCTGCTGGTCTACCAAGAGCAGGTCATGGCCATCGCCCAGCAATTGGCCGGCTACAGCCTCGGTGGCGCGGACCTGCTGCGGCGAGCGATGGGTAAGAAGAAGAAGGAGATCATCGAGAAGGAGTTCCAGCGTTTCCGTGACGGGATGATGGGCCGGGGCTTCTCCTCGCAGGCCACCCAGACTCTGTGGGACGTGATGCTCCCGTTCGCCGGGTATGCGTTCAACAAGTCCCACACCGCTGGATACGGCCTTGTCTCCTACTGGACGGCTTACCTCAAGGCCAACTATCCGACCGAGTTCATGGCCGCCCAGCTCACCTCTATCGGGGATAACAAGGACACGTCCGCGATCTATCTCGCTGAATGCCGCAGGATGGGCATCAAGGTGCTGCCTCCGGACGTCAACGACTCCGGGCTGCGGTTCGCCGCGGTGGGCCGCGACGTCCGGTTCGGGCTTGGGGCGGTGCGCAACGTCGGCGCCAACGTCGTGGCCTCCATCATCAAGGCGAGGGAAGCCAAGGGCCGGTTCATCTCCTTCACCGACTTCCTGGACAAGGTCGATTTGGTGTGCTGCAACAAGCGCACCATTGAATCGCTGATCAAGGCTGGTGCGTTCGACTCCTTCGGTTACACCCGGCAATCCCTGATCATGGTGCATGAGGAGGCCGTCGATGCGGTCACCGGTCTCAAACGCGAGCAGGAGAGAGGCCAGTACGACCTGTTCGGCGGCGATGGCAGCTCTCCTGCGCCACCGGAGTCCTCCCCCCTGGCACACCTGAAGTTTGGTCCGCAGGAGTACCCGCGCAAGCAACTGCTGGCATACGAACGGGAGATGCTCGGCCTGTACGTCTCCGCTCATCCTCTTGACGGAGCCGAACGGATTCTGCGTAAGCACGCCCCCAAACCCCTGGCCGCCCTCATGGATGAGGCACCCACGGAAGGTGAGATCGTGGTCGGAGGGATGATCGTCTCGGTCGACAAGCGGGTCAACAAGAACGGCGAGCCATGGGCGATCGTCACGCTGGAAGACCTCGACGCCTCGATGGAAGTCCTGTTCTTCGCCAAGTCCTACGCTGTGCTATCCGAGGATCTGATCCCCGACACCGCCGTGGCGATCCAGGGCCGGGTCAACTGGCGGGATGACAAGATGTCGGTCTTCGGATCGGCGGTGATACCGCTGGACATCAGCGATGCGGAGAAGAATCCCGGCGGTGCGCCGCCGTTTGTGCTGCGCGTCGAGGCCAGTCAACTGGATTCCGAGGTGGCAGTCGAGCTGCGCTCCGCGCTGGTGGCGAACAAGGGTGACACCCGGCTGCACATCCTGCTCTGCCACGGCGCCCGCAAGACCGAGATCGCAATCGAGGACTACCCGGTCAAGGTCTCCTCGGCGCTGCTGGGCGAACTCAAGAGCATCCGGGGCATCACTGTTGCCCTCTGACCGGATGCCGGAGATCCAGGTCGAGAGCACCGGTGACCTGACCTGTCACCGGTGCGCCGGGCCGTTGGTGCTGACCGTGCGGGTGCCGCACTCGTTCACCCGGGCTGACGGGCACGTGGTGTCCGGGCAGCGCGCGGTCGGGTTGTGTGTGCGCTGCGACCGCGATGACGTGGCCGCTGCCGGTGTGCTCGCGTTCTTCACCGTGTACGAGGAGATCACCGAGGACACGGTGCACGACGTGGGACCGGTGCTGATGGAGTGGATCAATCATCTGGTGGCACACCCTCCCGCCTGTACCGACACCGATCTGGATGAGGAGGTTCGGCGGTGGCAGGCAGGAGAACTCTGACACCGTAGACCAGCCGGAGATCCAGATTCCCGAATACCACACATGTGCAGGGGCGCCTCCCTCCACTTCGCGGGTGCTGGAGGCGGCCCTGCCTGTGCTCTGGAGTCAGGACGTGGCCGGACGCAGCTCGACCGTGGTCTCCGCTCGCAGCGCGAAATTATCTTGCATCCCCTTGTCACACGGGGTTTCCGGGACGATCAGGCCCTTGCGTGCCATGTCGAGATAGGAATCGATCTCGGCCGCGTCCAGACCTAGACCCAGCGCCGGACCTTCCAGGCGCAGGCTGCTGGGCGCCTTCTGGTTGGGTTGTGTCATCGGAGGATCCCCTTTCCTTGGATGGGTGACCGGCTGGTTACCGGACTGACCGCGCAACGGCAACGACCGCGTACTGGCCTGTCTCGAGCGGGACAATCGAGCAGGTGAGCCATCCAGGAACGGCCGCGTGCGCCCCCGGAATCGGCCGGATCATCACCTGGCGTCCCCAGGGCAACCCGGGCATGGCGGTCAGTGCGCTGCCCGCACGCGGGTCGGCAATGGCGATGGCTCCAGACTCCGAGTGCGCCGGCGCGGGACTACTCGCCAGGAAACACCAGCCGACAAAGTCAGCCGCGTAGGCGGTCGCCGGCAGGTCATAACCGGCTCGCCACACCTCCAGTTCCCACTCCACCGCCTCCACGGGCGCAGCATCCTGGCCTTGCGCCAGGGCGTTCATCGAGGTGAGGAACTCGGCGGTTAACGCGGCCTGGTTCGCGATCATCGCGCTAGGAGGCAGCCGCTCGAACGGGACACCGTCGACGGGCAAATCGCCGATCAACCGGTCATCGACGATGCCGGCCAAATCGATATCGTCGATCACCACACCGGTAGGCCAGTGCCTGGTCACCGTTGCTTGTGTCTGGGTCACGACATCCCTTTCGAGTCCTTGTCATAGGCCACGTTCCACGCCACACAGATCCGCAGCCCACCCCCGGACAGAGTCGCCTGTACGGAGTGCGGCAACCAGCCGGGGAAGGCCACCATGCGGCCGGGAATCGGCTGGATCCGCACCAGACCGGACGAGGCTTGGCGGGCCACGGCCGCGGGCCGGGGATCGAGGAGCTGGAGGTAGCCAGCCTCCCCGCCATTCTCACCGGCCCCGGAGTCAATGTAGTAGACGCCCGACCATGCCGAATCGTGGTGAGTGTGCGGACGCAGACTGCCGCCGCCCCGGTACACCACAGCCCATGCCTCCGCGAGCACACCCTGGGTGACCTCGCTGGCGGCGCCACCGAGCACATCGTCGGTCAGCGCGGTGACCGCGTCCATGATCCGTGCCTTGAGCCAGTCGATCGCTGGGTGCTGCCAGCGCAGGATGCCCTGGCTGGACTTGATGGCGTCGATCCCCCCGA
>JBGSWT010000160.1:0-3643 GCA_041751815.1 Pseudonocardiaceae bacterium | reverse complement strand
GTCGACCTGGCCGGGCTGCGTTCAGGACGGCCCGGTGACGCGTTGCGAGCGCACGCCAGGATCATGCTGGCGATCACTGCAGGACTGGCGCCGTTGCGGGCCGACCAACCCGGCACGCCGCACTACGGTGACCCGACCCGTCCCCTGGGCCGCCGCAGCCCGTGGCGCCCACCGCGGGACACTCCGGCATCACCAGAACCAGGCCAAGACCCCTGAGGTTGTGGGTTGCTCAGCTCGTGTCCGAGGCTCGTTGCAACCCGGCCGTAAGCACCTTGAGCCCGAGCTCGAAGCGTTCCTCGCCGTCACCCTCGGTGAGGAGTGCGGCGAGCGAGACGATGTGGGGAAACATGTCGCAGGGCAGCGCGGCGAAGTAGTCGCGGATCTGGTTGCTCCGCTGCGCTTGGGCTGTGGGGGCAGGAGCAGGGTTGGTAGTGGAAAAGAGCAGCCGTGACGGGGGTTGGCGGTACTTGAAGGGCGGCCAACTGGTCAGCCGACGGGCAATACCGTAGGCACGATCATCGGGCGACGCCGGTAGGTGTCGGCAACCCACCGGCCCACCACCCGCCGCACCGCCTGGGCGATCCGGTGCGTATCGGTGATTCCCTCCGCTTCGGTGCGGGCCAGTTCCATTTCCACCAGCGGCACGACGTTGTCGAGGGCCTTGGGATCGTCGGAGAATCCGCGACCAGAGATCGTGGGCGGAGCCACCGCCCGGCCGGTGGCCGACGCCACCATCACGGTGATCGCGATGAACCCACCCTCGCCGAGGACCAGCCGATCGGACAGCGTCGACTCCCCCACGTCACCCACCGAGAGCCCGTCCACATAGACCTGCCCCACCTCGAATCGGCCGGTGATCTCCGCGAGACCGTCCACCAGGTCCACCACCACGCCGTCCTCGGCGATCACCACTCGCTCCGGCGGCACCCCGGTACGGACCGCGAGGGCGGCGTTGGCCCGCAGGTGTCGCCACTCGCCGTGCACCGGCATGACGTTGGAGGGTCGGATCGCGTTGTAGAGGAACAGCAACTCCCCGGCCGGTGCATGCCCGGACACGTGCACTTTCGCCGTGCCCTGGTGCACCACTGCGGCGCCCAGCCGGGTCAGCCCATTGACTACGCGGAACACCGCGGTCTCGTTGCCTGGGATGAGCGAACTGGCCAGCACGACCGTGTCGCCGGAACGGATCCGGATCTGCCGGTGCTCGCCGCGAGCCATCCGGGACAGCGCCGACAGCGGCTCGCCCTGCGAGCCGGTAGAGACGAACAGCACCCGGTGCTCGGGCATCGCCAGCGCCTCGTCGAGATCCACCAGGAGACCCCGCGGGACCTGCAACAGCCCGAGATCGACCGCCACGCCCATGTTGCGCACCATCGACCTGCCCACCAGGACCACCTTGCGTCCGTTAGCGGCGGCGACGTCGAGCACCTGCTGCACCCGGTGCACATGGCTGGCGAAACAGGCCACGATGACCCGCTGGGTGGCCTTCCCTATCACCGAGTCCAACACCGGACCGATATCACGCTCCGGGGTGACGAAGCCAGGCACCTCAGCGTTGGTGGAATCGATCAGTAGCAGGTCCACACCCTCGTCGCCGAGCCGGGAGAAGCCGGCGAGATCGGTCAACCGTCCATCCAGCGGTAGCTGGTCGAGCTTGACGTCACCGGTGTGCAGCACCAGGCCGGCCGGGGTGCGGATGGCAACCGCCTGTGCGTCGGGGATGGAGTGGTTCACCGCGAAGAACTCACAGTCGAACGGTCCGCAGCCGTGCCGGACGCCCTCGGTGACCTGGATCAGCTGCGGCTTCTGGTGGTGCTCCCGGCACTTCTCTGCAACCAGCGCGAGAGTGAACTCAGAACCCACCACCGGCAGGTCGGGACGTAACCGGAGCAGGAACGGTACGGCGCCGATGTGGTCCTCGTGCCCATGGGTGAGCACCAGCGCCTCGATGTCGTCCAGGCGGTGCTCGATCGCCCGGAAGTCGGGCAGGATCAGGTCAACGCCGGGTGCGTCATCCTCGGGAAACAACACCCCGCAGTCCACCACGAGCAGTCGGCCGGCGTACTCGAAGACGGTCATGTTGCGACCGATCTCCCCGATGCCCCCGAGGGCTACGGTGCGTAGGCCGCCATCGACCAGCGGCGGTGGTGCGGTGCTGGGGACGCCCGGTACGGGTAGCGGGGTGCCGGTGGGAACGGCGCTCACGCGAGGACTCCGATCTTGACCAGCGCGGTGGCGATGGCGGTGATCTGGTCGGCGTCGGCGGGGACCTGCGGAAGTCGTGGATCACCGGCGTCGAACCCGGTCAGGCGCAGTGCCGCCTTCCCGAAGGCCACTCCCCCGGCCATGCAGAAGGTCCGGATCAGTCCGAGGCTGCAGGCGTGCAGGCTGCGTGCAGTACGCACCTCACCGGCCTCGAACGCCGTGATCATGGCTCGCAGCCGGTCGGCCACCACGTTGCCGATCACGCTGACGAACCCCACCGCCCCCACCGACAGCCACGGCAAGTTGAGCACGTCATCCCCGCAGTAGTAGGCCAGCTCGGTACTGGCGATCACCTGGGCACCGCAGCCGAAGTCTCCCTTGGCGTCCTTGACCGCGACGATCCGCGGGTGCTCAGCCAGTCGATAGAGGGTCTCGATGGCGATCGGCACCAGGGAGCGCGAGGGGATGTCATAGAGCATCACTGGCAGATCGGTGGCATCGGCGACCGCAGTGAAGTGCGCGACCAGTCCGCTCTGCGGCGGTCGCGAATAGTACGGCGTCACTACCAGTAGGCCGTGCGCGCCGGCCTGCGCAGCCTGCCGGGCCAGCTGCACGCTGTGCGCGGTGTCGTAGGTTCCCGCTCCGGCCACCACGGCCACTCGGTCCCCGACCGCCTGCACCACCGCCCCCACCAGGTCCGCCTTCTCAGCGTCACTGGTGGTTGGCGACTCGCCGGTGGTGCCGTTGACTACCAACCCGTCACAACCCTGCTCCACCAACTGGTGGGCGAGTTTCTGGGCGGTATCGAGATCCAGTTGTCCCGCGGGTGTGAAAGGGGTGACCATGGCGGTGAGCACCCGACCGAAGGGTCGCCCGGACGTCGAAGTCGGCGCAGTACTCATGTGCGGAACGCTACCGGTCGGTGCCACAGCCTTCGTTCGCCGAGGTGGGTCGGTTCGCTATAGCCCTCGCTGACTGCCTTGGAGAGCGGCTACGGCAACCTGATCCCCCTCGATCTCGACGATCGCCTGGTTGCGGCCGAAGGCATGCAACGTCAGCTCCTCAGGGCGACCCACTACGGTGACCGAACGTTCGCCGCGCCGAGCGGTGCGCTCGGACCCGTCCGGCAGGCGCAACACGACACCGACCGGCGAGTTCCGGTATAAAATCCGGGCCACCCGGAGCAGGCCCCACAGGTATCCTGCACGGCGTGAGTCGGCCGGTCGCGGTTCCCATCCCGTTCGGGCTCGGCGCACGTCCTCATGGTGCACGAAGAACTCCATGGTGTTGATCTTCTCGTCCAACCAGGGCACGCTGTACGGGGACCACCGCGGGGGTCCGTGACGGACCTGGTCAACGAGCTGTGACCAGGGTCGTTGGGCGATGCTCGACTGCACCCGATCGGTGTAGCGAGCCAGCAGCGGCAGCAGGATGCCCC
>JBGSWT010000159.1:0-5692 GCA_041751815.1 Pseudonocardiaceae bacterium | reverse complement strand
CCCGGCCCGCCGCGACAACCGCATGAGCGCGCCGGCGGAGCCCGTCGCGCCTGACACATCGAGGTGTGCACCGGCCATGGCCGTCGTCACCATGAAGCAGCTGCTCGACTCCGGCGTGCACTTCGGGCACCAGACCCGCCGCTGGAACCCGAAGATGAAGCGTTACATCTTCACCGAGCGCAACGGCATCTACATCATCGACTTGCAGCAGACGCTGACCTATATCGACCGCGCCTACGAGTTCATCAAGCAGACCGTGGCCCACGGTGGCTCGATCCTGTTCATCGGCACGAAAAAGCAGGCTCAGGAAGCGATCTCGCACCATGCGCAGCGGGTGGGCATGCCGTTCGTGAACCACCGTTGGTTGGGCGGAATGCTCACGAACTTCACCACCGTGCACAAGCGCTTGCAGCGCCTCAAGGAACTCGAGTCCATGGAGCAGACCGGTGGATTCACCGGGCTCACCAAGAAAGAGATCCTGATGCGCACCAGGGAAAAGGACAAGCTGGAGAAGACCCTGGGCGGCATCCGGGACATGCAGCGCGTTCCCAGCGCGGTGTGGGTGGTGGACACCAAGAAGGAGCAGATCGCTGTCGGCGAGGCCCGCAAGTTGGGTATCCCGATCGTGGCCATCCTGGACACCAACTGCGACCCAGACGAGGTCGACTACCCCATCCCGGGAAACGACGACGCGATTCGTTCCGCGGCGCTGCTCACCCGGGTAGTGGCCGACGCCACCGCCGACGGGTTGATGTCGCGGGCCGGACGCTCCGGCGGGGCTGATGGTTCGGACAAGCCTGCGGCCGGTGTCGGTACCGACGAGCCACTGGCGGAATGGGAGCAGGAACTGCTGGTCTCCGGCAGCCCCGCAGAACGGGCAGCCGCACCGCAGCCCGAACCGGCGACTGCGAACAACGGCGTGCCGCACGTCTGAGGACCTGCATCCGTTGATCCACGAGAACGAGACAAGAACGACAGGACGGAAAGCCACGATGGCGAACTACTCCGCCGCTGATGTCAAGCGACTCCGGGACCTGACCGGTTCCGGGATGATGGATTGCAAGAAGGCCCTGGAAGAGTCCGATGGTGACTTTGATCAAGCAGTTGAGCTCCTGCGCATCAAGGGTGCCAAGGACGTTGGCAAGCGGGCCGAGCGCACTACCGCCAACGGGCTGGTGGCCGCCGAGGGTGGCGTGATGATTGAGCTGAACTGCGAGACCGACTTCGTGGCCAAGGGTGCTGACTTCCAGCAGCTCGCTGACAAGATCGTCGCTGAGGCGATCCAGACTCGCCCGACCGACGCCGAAACGCTCGCGCAGGCTGAGTTGAACGGCGGCACGGTGGCCGACGCGGTGCAGACCGTCTCGGCCAAGATCGGCGAGAAGCTGCAGTTGCGCAGGGTGGTGACCTTCGACGGTGAGGTGGCCACCTACCTGCACCGCCGTGCCTCCGACCTGCCGCCCGCGGTAGGCGTGCTGGTCGAGTACCACGGCGGGTCCGCCGAGACGGCGCGTGCTGTGGCGATGCAGGTCGCTGCGATGAAACCGCGCTACGTCACCCGGGAGGACGTGCCGGCCGACGTGGTGGCCAGTGAGCGACGCATCGCCGAGGAGACCGCGCGTCAGGAGGGCAAGCCCGAGCAAGCTCTGCCGAGGATCGTCGAAGGTCGTCTCAACGGCTTCTTCAAGGACACCGTGTTGCTGGAGCAGTCCTCCGTGCAGGATTCCAAGAAGACCGTGAAGGCTGTCCTGGATGGCGCCGGGGTGACGGTGCGACGGTTCGCCCGCTTCGAGGTCGGCCAGGCCTGAGCCGAAAATGAACCCAGGATGAACACCGACCGGTTGATGAGCCCCGGGTACCGGCGGGTGGTGCTCAAGCTCGGTGGTGAGATGTTCGGCGGCGGTGGCGTCGGGGTGGACCCCGAGGTGGTACACGCCGTCGCCCGGCAGATCGCCGACGTGGTCGCCACCGGGGTCCAGATGGCGGTGGTGATCGGCGGAGGGAACTTCTTCCGCGGTGAAGAGCTGCAGCAAGGCGGTATGGAACGGTCCCGGGCCGACTACATGGGAATGCTCGGGACCGTGATGAACTGCCTGGCTTTGCAGGACTTCCTGGAGCGTGAGCACAAACTCGACACCCGGGTGCAGACCGCGATCACCATGGGTCAGGTTGCCGAGCCCTATATCCCGCGGCGGGCTATGAGGCACCTTGAGAAGGGCCGGGTGGTGATCTTCGGGGCGGGTGTCGGGATGCCTTATTTCTCCACCGACACCACTGGCGCCCAACGCGCGCTGGAGATCGGCTGCGAGGTTCTGCTGCTGGGCAAAGCGGTCGACGGGGTGTATACCGCCGATCCGAAAACCGATCCCTCGGCGACGATGTTTCGTCATATCACTCATCGTGAGGTGCTCGAGCGGGGGCTCAAGGTGGCCGACGCGACCGCCTTCAGCCTGTGCATGGACAATAAGTTACCGATCATCGTGTTCAATCTGCTCACCGAAGGCAACATCGCTCGTGCGGTGCGCGGCGAACCGATCGGAACCCTGGTCAGCTCCCCGGCGTGACCGGCCGGTCCGGGCCGGTCCCAAGGGAATTGAGCCAGGGGAGATACTGGGACGGGCCACGCCGCCCAGGCGCCAGCGGGATGCGGACATAGGAGCAGCCGTGATCGACGACACCCTCCTCGACGCCGAGGAGAAGATGGACAAGGCCGTGTCGGTCGCCAAGGAAGACCTGGCCACGGTACGCACTGGTCGAGCCAGTCCGTCGATGTTCTCCAAGATCATCGTGGACTACTACGGCGCCGCTACTCCCTTGATCCAACTGGCCAGCGTGACAGTCCCGGAGGCCAGAATGGCTGTGATCAAGCCGTACGACCCCAGCCTGCTGCGGCCCATGGCGAAGGCGATCCGCGATTCAGACCTCGGCGTCAACCCCACCGACGAAGGCACGATCATCCGCGTGATCATCCCGCAGCTATCCCAGGAACGCCGTCGGGATCTGGTCAAGGTGGCGCATGCCAAGGGAGAGGACGCCAAGGTGTCCATCCGCAACATCCGCCGCAAGGCCAAGGACGAGCTCAGTCGCATCTCCCGTCAGGGTGAGGCCGGTGAGGACGAGGTGAGCCGGGCCGAGAAAGAGCTTGAGGCCACCACCCACCAATACGTGGGGCAGGTCGACGAGCTCGTCAAGCACAAGGAATCAGAGTTGCTCGAGGTCTGAGTGTCTGCTCCTGTGGACCCGGTTGAAAGTCCCCGCGCTATGCGGGCGGGTCGAAACCTGTGGGCGGCGATCACCGTCGGGTTACTGCTGGGTGCCGGGATCCTCGTCGCGCTGTTGACCGTGCGGCAGGTGTTCATCGGGATCATCGCGGTCGCGGTGGCGGTATCGAGCTGGGAGCTTGCCGCGGCGCTGCGCCGCGCCGGTATCCGGATCGCACTGCCACCGGTGTTGCTCGGCGGACAGGCAATGGTGTGGTTGTCCTGGCCGTTCGGTCGGGATGGATTACTTGTCGCGTTTATGATCACTGTGCTGGTCTGCCTGGTGTGGCACTTTCCTCAGGGCGCGGCAGATTATGTCCGCAACGTCAGCGCTTCGGCGTTCACCGCGGCCTACGTCCCCGGCTTCGCCGCTTTCGCAACATTGCTAGTGGTTCCTGCCGACGGTGCCGCGCGGGTGCTGGCCCTGATGCTTGCCGCGGTGGCTTCGGACATCGGGGGCTATGCCGCGGGCGTGTTGCGTGGGCGGCACCCGATGGCGCCGTCGATCAGCCCGAAGAAGTCCTGGGAAGGCTTCATCGGATCGCTGGCGGCCGGGACCGCCGCCGGTGCCCTGACGCTGACCTACTTGCTCGACGGGCAGCTGTGGCAAGGGCTGGTGTTCGGGGCGGCGATCGTCATCACGGCCACCGGAGGGGATCTGATCGAATCACTGATCAAGCGTGACCTCGGCGTCAAGGACATGGGTAGCCTGCTGCCCGGTCACGGCGGACTGATGGACCGGCTCGACTCACTGCTGCCGTCGGCGGTCGTTGCCTGGCTGCTGCTGAGTCTGTTCGTCCCGACCGGCGGCTGAGCGGGAGAGCCTCGGTCAGTCGTCGTAAGGGTCGTCCGTCATCGAGCTGTTGTTCGTTGCCGGCTCGAGCCGCACGGTGGGGTCGATCAGCGCGAAGGCCGCGCCGGAGGGATCGGAGACCAGCGCGATCCGGCCCAACTCACTGTCGTAAGGGTAGATGTGCACTTGACCACCCAGTTCGACGACACGGTTGACCGCAGCGTCGGTACCGCTGTGCGGGTCCACGACGAAGTGCAGCATCCAGTGCGCAGCGATGTCGGGAGACCAGTTCGCAGCCATCTGTATTCTTCCCAGCAGCATCTGCCCACCACGTGACCAGGTGGTGTAGTCCACCTCGATGCCGTCACCGATCTGCTGCTGGTCATAACCGAACAGGTTCGCGAAGAACTCGTCGGCCTGGTTACCGTTCCGGGTGTTCAACTCGGCCCAGAACAGCGCCCCGGTGTCGGTGGTGTGGAACATCCATGGCCTTGCGGGCTGCCAGAAGCCGATCACAGCGCCGGTCGGGTCAGCTCCGATGAGCATGCTGCCCTGCCCTGGGACATCCACCGGCCCGTAGATGACACGGCCACCCCACTGGTTGAACACCTCGGCGGTGTGCGAGATGTTGGCGGTGGCGAGATACAACGTCCATGCCACCGGTTGCCCTGCCGGCATGGGAACTCCGCCCAGGCCGGCCACCGGCAGGCCGTCGCGCAGGGCGTTGGTGTAGTGCCCGCGGTTAGGGTCGATGTCGTAGGTCCAGCCGAACAGTCCGGCGTAGAAGTCCCGGCTGCCGGCCGGATCGGTCGTGGACACGTCGATCCAGCACACCGAACCGGGGATGAATGATGTGTCCTGGATCACGCACTGACAACGATTTAGGGGCGCAATTGGTTTCGGGATGGTGGCGTCCAGGCAAACTGGGCCGGTGACCGAGCCCGGCGTGCTGCCCAGCCCCAACATCTGGAACTGGCCTGAGGTCTACGAGCGGGAGAATCGGGCGGTCGACGCGGATGGGGCGCTGTGGACCGCGCTGGCCGACCGGATCGACTGGTCCGGCGCCGACGTCGTCGACATCGGCTGCGGAGACGGTTTTCACCTGCCTCGATTCGCCGAGCGGGCCCGCAGCGTGGTCGGGGTGGAGCCGCACCCTCCGCTGGTGGACCGCGCCCGGCGGCGGATCCGCGACCTGCCCAACGTCGCGGTCCTACCCGGTTGTGCCCAACGGCTGCCGCTGAACGACTCCAGCGCCGATCTGGTGCATGCCCGCATCGCCTACTTCTTCGGGCCGGGCTGCGAACCCGGACTGGCGCAGGCGCGGCGGCTACTACGCCCCGGTGGGACGCTGGCCGTCATCGATCTGGACGGTACCCACGCTCCCTACGGCGAGTGGTTGTGCGCCGCGGCGCCCCGCTACCGGCCCGCGGTGGTCGAGGCGGTCTTCGCCGCCCAGGGCTTCGACTGCCGCCGGGTGGATACGGTCTGGCGCTTCATCGATCGCGGTGATCTGGAGCGCGCGCTGCGCATCGAGTTCACCCCCGAGGTGGCAGCGCGGGCGATCGCGCAGACGCCTGGCCTGACCATCCCGGTGCGCTACCGCCTGCACCTGCGCCGCGAACCCCGCATGGGACACTTC
>JBGSWT010000158.1:0-2386 GCA_041751815.1 Pseudonocardiaceae bacterium | reverse complement strand
GCCTGCGCACCGTCGACTACGCGGGCGACTGGCTGCTGTTGCGCCCCAGCAGCGAGGGCGCCGTCCGCTCAGCCGACCTGGCCGCATGGCGGGTGCTGGCTCACACCGATCACGGCGCGCGCCACGCTACGGGAGCGTCTCATGGCCAAAAGTAGAAGCTTTGACGTCGCGGTGATCGGGGGAGGAATCGGGGGATCGATCCTCGCCACGATCCTCGCCAGAAACGGCGTTCGGGTGCTGTGTATCGAGGGTGGAGCGCATCCCCGCTTCGCCATCGGTGAAGCGACTGTTCCCGATTCAAGCCTTGGCATGCGCGTTCTGGCTGCCCGATACGGGGTTCCCGAGCTGCGGAACCTGAGCAACTATCGTAATATGCGGGAGCACGTCGCAGCCACCACCGGAGTGAAGCGCAGCTTCAGTTTCGTGTATCACCGTGCGGGGCAATACAATCATTCGCAGGAGTGCACTCAGTTCCCCACCTTTGCGCCTCCCCTCGGTCCAGACATGCACTATTTTCGCCAGGACGTGGACGCATACCTGTTCTCGCTCGCCGTCTCCTACGGTGCGGTCTGTCACACCGAGACCCGGATCACCGACGTCCAGTTCAACTCCGACGGCGTCCGGCTTGAAGCGGAGGGAAAGGGAAAGGAGAAAGAGTCGTTTCACGCGCACTACGTGGTCGACGCCGGTGGACCGGGCGCCATCATTCCCCAGATATTGGGCCTGCGCGAACAGCCGTGCCCGTTCGAGACGCGCTCGCGCGCCATCTTCACCCATATGGTCGGGGTCGTGCCCTATGAAAAGATGGGGCCGAGGTACAGAGCGCACGGGATGGCCACGCCAGTCTCTCAGGGAACCTTGCACCACATCTTCAAGGGCGGATGGATGTGGATCATTCCCTTCGACAACCACCGGCTGTCGACCAGCCGGCTCTGCAGTGTCGGCCTCGTCCTCGACCTGGCGGAATTCCCCGAGCAGGAGTTACCGTCGCCGGAAGAAGAGTTCTGGAGCATCGTTGGACGCTTCCCTGGCATCGTCAGGCAGCTTCGGGATGCCACCCCGGTGCGGAACTGGGTGCGCACGGGCCGCCTCCAGTTCTCCTCGAGACGGGTGGTCGGTGACCGCTTCTGCTTGCTGCCGCACGCGTCTGATTTCGTGGATCCGCTCTTCTCCAGCGGTCTGACAAATACGGTCATGGCCGTGAACGCCCTGGCCCACCGGCTCATCACGGCGACGCGACAACAGGATTTCGCGACCGAGAATTTCGAGTATGTCGACACCTGGGTGAAAGGTGTCTTTGCATATTACGACCAGCTTGTGTCGTGTTCCTACATCGCGTTCGGCGATTTCGAGCTGTGGAACGCTTGGCACCGGGTGTGGATGGTCGGGACGTTGTATAGCGGCAACCCCGTGATCCAGGCGTTGGTGCGGTTCGAGGAGCGCCAGGACCCAGCAGTTTTCGAGCAGCTCGAGCGGCATCCGTACCGTGGGCTGCAGGCGATCGACTATCCGCCGTACTGGAAACTGTTCACCAGTGCGGTGGCACAGATGAAGGCGGTGCGCGATCAGTCGATCTCGGCTGCCGAGGCGTCACAGAACATCTACCGGTTGCTGGCGGAGAGCGAACTGTGTCCCGGGCCGTGGCAGCTGCTGAATCCCGAGGATCGGTGCCCGGCCGGCGCTGCCACGCTGACACGCATCCTCCGTCTCGTGCTGTGGGGGAGATACCAATCGCCTGAGTTTATCCGGCGCCATTATTTCAATGCAGGATTCAGCGCGCTGCGAGTCTTCGGGTCTGACCTGTGCCGCAGTGGCGCAGACGAGATCCGTCGCGCGGCGACCGGTCCCTGGGGATATTTCCGGGACGGCTTGGTGAGCCAGAACCGGGACTGGGCGGACAAGTGAGAAAGGAACCAGCGTGAAGTCGATCAACCCGAGCACCTTGTTCGAGGACGCTGCCGAGCGTGGCACCACGCTGGTCCATCTCGACCGGCCTTTCGACATCGCTCCTGACGGTGGGCTCACCTACGGCGTCGAGCAGTTGGCCACTCTCACTGCTGAGGCCGCTGGATGGCTCGCCGCCGCCGGAGCCCGCCCCGGCGACCGGGTCGCCATCGTCAAGGGCAATCACTGGGACATCGACGTGCTCGCCTACGCCGCGGTGCGGATCGGGGCCGTCCCCGCCAAGATCCGTGACAACCTGCCGCCGGAAGCGATCCAGATCCTGCTCGAACGGCTTGAGCCTGCTGTCCTCGTCACGACTGCTCAGATCCTCGACGCGGCGAGCCGCGCGGGGGTGGACCTGGCTGCCCTGGCCAAGACGACGCTCAGCATTGATCGCCCAGCGCCGGGGGCGCTGCCCCTGGACAGTGTGCGCGGCCAGGCG
>JBGSWT010000157.1:0-1634 GCA_041751815.1 Pseudonocardiaceae bacterium | reverse complement strand
AGTTCACGGCGCAAATCGACAACAGCCTCTAAGCCTCATTGCTTCGCCGAAAATGCCGATCATCATTCCGGTTTGGGCGTGCGGCCGAGCAGGTCAGCTGCCAGCTCCCGAGGAGACTGACCGCCGCTGCACACCCGGCGTACCGCGTCGGCGATCGGCACCTCGACACCGACGCGCGCGGCCAGTCCCTGGATCGACGAACAGGACTTGACGCCTTCGGCCACCTGGCCGTGGGTAGCCTGCTGAGCCTGCTCGAGGGTGTCCCCCAGCCCAAGCCGGTAGCCGAAGGAGCGGTTGCGAGACAGCGGTGAAGCGCAGGTGGCCACCAGGTCACCCAGGCCGGCCAGGCCGGCGAAGGTCACCGGGTCGGCGCCCAGCGCGGCACCCAGCCGTCCCATTTCAGCCAGCCCACGCGTGATCAATGTGGCCAGGGTGTTGTCCCCATATCCCAATGCAGCAGCCATGCCACAGGCCAGCGCGATGACGTTTTTACACGCGCCGCCAAGCTCGCAGCCGATCACGTCGGTATTGGTGTACGGGCGGAAGTAACCGGTCACGCAAGCGTGCTGCACCGCAACGGCACGGTCATGGTCGATGCAGGCGATCACGCTTGCGGTGGGCTGCTCAGCGGCGATCTCACGAGCAAGGTTGGGGCCG
The DNA here is from genome assembly GCA_041751815.1 of Pseudonocardiaceae bacterium. GTDB lineage: Bacteria > Actinomycetota > Actinomycetes > Mycobacteriales > Pseudonocardiaceae. Next base: position 977 of record JBGSWT010000157.1, on the reverse strand, counting down.
GACACCACCACGACTTGGTCGGCCGTAACAGCAGTAACATCTATCACGACCTCGCTCATCCGCTTGAGGCTGCCCAATTCGACGCCTTTGGCGAGACTCACCAAGGTCGCCTTCCGGGGAATCGACTTGTGCCAATTCTCCAAGTTGTCGCGCAGCGTCTGGCTGGGTACCGCAAACACCACCGCGTCCGCCCCGTCCAGCGCCTCGTCGGCATGCTCAGTGGCCTGCAGGGACGACGGCAGCGTTACCCCGGGCAGGTAGTCCGGGTTGGCCTGCCGATGCCGGACGGCGTCTGCCACCTCAGCTCGACGAGCCCAGAGCACGACATCCCGGCCGGCGTCGGCAAGCACCTTGGCGAAGGTGGTTCCCCACGAACCCGCACCCATCACCGCAATTCGCTGCACCGGCAGGGTCATGACGCCTTCGCGTGCCACGCCATCCTCCTCGAGCTGCTCGACCTGAGTCTCCCCTGCCACTGGATCGGAGGTCCAGCGCGGGAGGATGGGGACGTGCAGGTAGACCTGCTCGTCCCAGTGAAGCCGCTCGCCAGCGCGAAGACTCGGCTGCGGGAGATGACCGACGGTGGGGTCGGTGCCGTCGAAGCGCACGCCCGGTTGGTCGTCGCGCTGGCCCGGGACACCCTCGCTGCAGCGACCGGCGCAGCTGTGGTGCGCCGGGCAGTGGTGATCTGCTCTGACGAGGTGGTGTGCACCGCTCTCCGGGCGGACGGGGTTGAGACGATTCCCGACGAGCCGGGCGCCGGCCTGAACCCGGCCCTGCGGTACGGCGAGGCAGTGCTCCGCAGGGTGGACCCCGACGCGATGGTCGGTGCCCTGCAAGCCGATCTGCCGGCACTGCAGTCAGAGGAGCTGGACTGCGCCGTCCGCACCGGCCTGGCCACCGGCGGCCGGACCTACTGCACCGATCGGACGGGCACCGGGACGACCCTGCTGCTCACCCCGCCCGGACAGCCGCTG
>JBGSWT010000156.1:0-2724 GCA_041751815.1 Pseudonocardiaceae bacterium | reverse complement strand
CGCGGCGGGTCACCAGCTCGACGATGCGGGCCTGCCGCCCGACCCGGGTGGAGGTCATGCCGCACGTTCCGGATCGAGCAACCAGGCCAGCAGCGCCTTCTGGGCATGCAGCCGGTTCTCGGCCTCGTCCCACACCGCGCTGGCCGGACCGTCGAGCACCTCGTCGGTGATCTCGGCCCCACGGTGCGCGGGCAGGCAGTGTAGGACTGTGATCTGCTTAGCGCCTCCCTCGGAAGCGCGCGCCAGCAACTCAACATTGATCTGCAGCGATCGAAATGGTGTGACCCGGTCGAGCCCGTCGCTCTCCTGGCCCATCGAGGTCCAGGTGTCGGTGACCAGAACGTCGGCTCCGTCGACCGCCGCGAGCGGATCACCGAGCACGGTGGCGCTTCCCCCGGTCTCCGCGGCCCGGTACTTCGCGTCGAGCAGCACGTCGGGCAGCGGCTGGAATCCGTCCGGAGCGGCGATCCGGACATGCAGCCCGGCGGTGGCACCGCCCAGTAGCAGGGAATGCGCCATGTTGTTCGCCCCATCGCCCAGGTAGGTCAGGGTGAGCCCGGCCAGGCGGCCGTGTCGCTCGCGGACGGTCTGCAGGTCGGCGAGCACCTGGCAGGGGTGAAACTCGTCGGTGAGCGCGTTGACCACCGGCACCCGCGAGACGCTGGCCATGACCTCGATCCGGGTCTGTGTAGAGGTGCGCCACACCACGGCGTCGGCGTAGCGAGACAGCACCCGTGAGGTGTCCTCGATGGTCTCCGCACGCCCCAGCTGCATGGTGCCGGCGTCGACGATCACCGGGTTGCCGCCGAGTTGGGCGATACCGATCTGGAAGGACAGCCGGGTTCGCGTCGAGCTCTTCTCGAAGATCACCGCGATCGATCGAGGACCGGCCAGCGGGGTGTGCCCGAACGGATCGGCCTTGAACTCGTCTGCCAGATCGAGGATCTCCCGCTGCTCGCCGGGGGTGAGATCGTCATCGCGCAGGAAGTGCCTGGGCATTGCTACTGCACCCGGTCCAGGATCGCGGGCAGGGCGCTGAGGAACTCCCGTGCCTGGGCGTCGGTGAGCACCAGCGGTGGAGCGAGCCGGATCCGGTCCGGCACGGCCGGGTTGACGAGGAAGCCTGCCTCCCGCGCAGCGGTGGCGACCGCGACCGAAACGGGCGACGTCAGGCCGATTCCGATGAGCAAGCCTGCCTCGCTGATCGACCCGACATGCGGGTGACGTAGCGCCGATATCCCGACGGCGATCTCCTTACCGAGTCGGGCAGCATGGTCGAGCAACCCGTCCGAGGCGATGGTCGCCAGCACGGCCAGCGCGGCCGCGCAGCAGACCGGGTTGCCACCGAGAGTGCAGCCGTGCTGGCCGGGCTGCAGCAGATGCGCGGCGGGTCCGATGCCGATACACGCCCCGATCGGTAGTCCCCCGCCGAGACCCTTGGCGAGGGTGACCACGTCAGGAGTCACACCCGCGGCTTGGTGGGCGAACCAGGTGCCGGTGCGGCCGATTCCCGTCTGGACCTCGTCCAACACCAGCAGTGCCCCGTGCGCGGTGGTGATCTCACGAGCGGCCTGCAGATAACCCTCCGGAGGAATCACTACACCGTTCTCGCCCTGGACGGGCTCAAGGAAAACCGCGGCGGTGTCGCCGTCGACCACCGAGGCCAGGGCCGCGGGGTCGCCGTAGGGCACGAATACCACGCCGGGTGGCATTGGTTCGAAGGGATCCCGCTTGACAGGCTGGCCGGTGAGCGCGAGCGCACCCATGGTGCGGCCATGAAATGCACCGTAGGCAGCGACCATCTTCTGTCGCCCGGTACGCCGGGCGATCTTAAATGCGGCCTCGACGGCTTCGGCGCCGGAGTTGCAGAACAGCACCCGCCCCGACCCGGTCACGCCGAGCAGGTCGAGCAGGGTCTCGGCCAGCGTGATCGCCGGCTCGCTGAGGTACAGGTTCGAGACCTGCCCGAGGGTGCCGATCTGCTCGGTGACGGCACGCACAATGGCCGGGTGCGCGTGGCCCAGCGCGTTCACCGCGACACCGCCGAGCAGGTCCAGGTAGCGCCGGCCGTCGACGTCCCACACTTCCGCTCCGGCGCCTCGGGCCAACGCCAGCGTGGGCGTCCCGTAGTTGGCCATCAATGCGGCTTTCCAGCGCTGCTGAAGGTCCGCGGTAGTCATCAGTCGTGACCCTCCTTGGGCAGAACCATCGTCCCTACCCCATCGGTGGTGAACACCTCGAGAAGAACCGAATGCGCCACCCGGCCATCGATGACATGAGCCCGTGGCACCCCGCCCTGCACTGCCCGCAGGCAGGCCTCCATCTTCGGCACCATCCCGGCGGACAGCTCCGGCAGCAGGCGCTCCAGCCGGTCCGTGGTCACCTGGGACAGCAGGCTGGATTGATCCGGCCAGTCGGTGTAGAGCCCCTCGACGTCGGTGAGCATGACCAGCTTCTCGGCGTCCAGCGCTACGGCCAGCGCCGCCGCCGCGGTGTCCGCGTTGACGTTGTGCACCACGCCGTCGAGGTCCGGGGCCAATCCGGATACCACCGGAATGCGCCCGGCGTTGACGATGTCGAGCACCGCGGCGGGGTTCACGGCGACCACATCGCCAACCAGCCCTACGTCGACCTGCTCGCCGTCCACCGTGGCGGTGCGCCGCGCGGCGGTGAACAGGTGCGCGTCCTCGCCGGAGATGCCGACGGCGAACGGACCGTGCGCGT
>JBGSWT010000155.1:0-4536 GCA_041751815.1 Pseudonocardiaceae bacterium | reverse complement strand
GGCGGCGGGTCGACGTTTCGTCTGGCCGACGGGACGGACCCGGATACGATCGCTTGGCCGGACCTCGGGTACGCCGCGGAGTACGAGGCCTCATACATGACCTTCACACGACTCCGCGCCGACGGAGTCGTGCCGACCGGCGTGCGGTTCCAGGTGCAGTACCCGACCCCGCTGGCGGTCAGCAACCAATTCCATCCCACCGACAAAGACCGGATCGCCCCGTCCTACGAGCGTGCGCTGCTCGCCGGCCTCGACCAGCTGCTAGCGAGGATTCCGCACGACGACCTGGCTGTTCAGTGGGACGCCGCTGTCGAGACCGTCACGGTCGAGTTGGCGCCGGACACTCTCGGCGCGATGGCCGGGCAGCTAGCACGACTCCTCGACCGCATACCGGACGATGTCCCGGCCGGGCTGCACCTGTGCTACGGCGACGCGGGGCACGTGCACATGGTCGAGCCCGCATCCCTGGCCACGCAGGTCGGGCTTGCGAACGCCGTTGCAGAACGCACCGGGCGATCGGCGGGTTGGTTGTCGTTCACGGTGCCGCAGGATCGAGGTGACGAGGCGTTCTTCGCGCCGCTCGCGGATCTGCGGACCGGGCCAGAGACAGAGCTCTACCTTGCCCTTGTTCCCTACCATCCCGACCAGCAGGCCGACGGCACCACCGACGAGCAGGTCGTGTTGATCGATCGGTACCTGCCGATGGGCGCTGGGCCGTGGGGCATCTGCACTGAGTGCGGCATGGCCCGGGCCGAGCGTGCGGACGTTCCGCGTCTGATCGACCTGCATCGCACAATCCTTGCGAAGTACGCCCATCTGCCGCATTCGACGCCATAGCAGCCAGCGTCCAGTGCGCGACAGCCGGCTGAGCCTTGGCGCTATGAGCTGGTGGGCAGCGGCCGCAACCGCACCAGCTGGACTGCATGCTGCTCAGCGGATTCAGCGCGATACAACGCCTCGAACCGGGCCCAGACCCGCTCGCGGATCGAGGTCGGCGCCATCCGCAACGGTTCACACAAGCCCGAGTCGACGAATGCGAAGGCTGCCCGCGGGTCGGCCATCGGTTCGGCGAAGACCACCTCGTGGACCTCGTCGCAGGCCCACCCGGGGGCAGCGGCGAGTCGGTCGCGCCATTCAGGATCGGACAGCGGCCCACCGGGGTCGTCGAAGTCGATGCCTTCCCAGGCAGCAGCCTGGCGCAGTAACCGCCACGAGGTGATCCCGTCGGGCGCCGGGACGGTGAACACAGCCTGCCCCTGGGGACGGCAAACCCGTCGCCACTGCGCCAGAGCCGCCCGCGGATCTGCGAAGTACGGCACCGCCGCAACGCACACCACCGCGTCGAACACTCCGCCGCGAAACGGCAGTGCCTGAGCGTCGGCGCGGATGAAGCAGCATGCGCTGGGATCGCAGACCCGGCGAGCCTGCCGCAGCATCTCGACTGACATATCGATGCCGACGACCCGCCCACTCGGTCCGAGCCGCCCGACCAGTTCTCGAGCCACCAAGCCGGTCCCCGTGGCGACATCCAGTACGTCCGCACCTCGCCGGGGCGCAAGAAACCGCCCGGCCTGCACCGCCTGCCACCGATGTACTGCGCTGTGATCATAGGTCAACGCTCGACGGTCGAACCTTTCCGCGATCCAACGCTGGCTGCCGATCACCTACCCAGCCTGCCCGACCCGATCACCGCGGCGGACCAGAACGAGACGGGCCGTACCGAGGACGTTCAGAACTGCCCGTCGCGGACCCCTGCGGTGAATGCCGCCCACTCGGCTGCGGTGAAGCGCAGCGGCTCTCGGGTGTGGTCGGTGGAGTCCCGTAGCGCCATGGCACCGTCGCCGAGGTCGGCGACCTCGACGCATTCGAACTCGATGTCGTTGCTGAATGAACTCTTACGCCACGGGGTAGCGCTGAGGTCGCGTGCGTACAGCGCAGTCTTGTCCATGTCTGCTCCTTCAGCTCAGAATCTCTCGGACAACCTGGTGCACCGCTTCGGCTTGTCGCGCGTAGGCCACCGGGTCACGGACGTCAGGCAGGCCCCGGCCAAGCTCTCGGGCGTATTCGGTGACCTGCTGCTCAGTCGCGCCGGCAACGATGAATGCTTCGAGCTTGCGCCACGCATCCATCCACGGGTCACCATTGACCTGCGCAATCATAGGCGTCCCCGTTCAGGAACGCGCGGACTAGGCGAGGCCGGATGCTGGCGTCGTGCCATCGGTCGTAACGAGTTTGGCATCACGTGTCCTCCCGTCGAGACGGACGCCCCAGGACCGGGGTGTTGTGGCACCCCTTCGGTGGGCTCACCAGCTGATGACTATGCCAAGTTAGCCGGCATAGTACAAACAGTAATCCAGCATAATTTGCCGAACAGTGTTGACTGACGAAGGAAGAGGCGGCCATGATCGGGGACCACCAGCGCAACCACGGAGGAACCGACATGGCCTTGGTCCCTGTTCGCACTACCTGTGAGGCAGGCGAGACCTGTCCGATGCTTGGCTACGACACCGACACCGGCGACGCCCTGGTAGGAGGACCCGTCGACACCGCCGCCGCCGCGGCGCTCGGGTTTCCGACGGGCGAGGGTGTGATCCGCATCCCGGCACGCGACGTTTCCCGACTGTTTCACGGCATCGGCCCGGAGACCTTCAGCGGGGAGGCGCGCACATGAACCTGCTGACTTTGGAGCAGCTCACTGAGATCGTGGAGAACACCAAGCACGACCTGTTCCGGATCGAGACCCTGCCTAGCTACGACACGGCCATGACCACGGGCGACTTCCGTCGCTGGCTCGACGATGAGGCCGAGCCCGACTGGAAGACGCGCCAGCCGTGGCTGGACAAACTCGGGCAGTGGGCCAGCGAAGGCCGTCCACGCCGACGGGTCCGTGTCATCCACGACCCACCCTCCGACTACGAGCGGTACGCCTGCGACTGGGGCTACCGCAACAACGTCGCCGCCGGTGAGCTGGTCCGGATTCTGGACCTGGCGGAGCAGCCCCCGCCTCGTGAGCTGCAATCCGCGCCCGGAGACTGGTCATTGATCGACAGCCGCGACGTCGTGAAGATGCACTACGACCCCGACGGACAGTTCCGCGGCGCGCAGTTGTTGGATGCCGAGCACATCGAACGGCACCGTCACGCTGCGGACGCCCTGTGGCGCAACGCTGAGCCGTTCACCGCGTGGTGGGACCGCCACCCGGAACACCACCGCTCAGCAGGTCGAGCAGCTTAGAGGAGGGATATCTGGTTTAGCAGCCCCGCGCCGCGTGCTGACCGGTTGTCGTTGACCCTGCGGCAACTCCGGCGGAGAGCGGACCTGTCCGGGGTTGAGGCAGCACGCCGCGCGAAGATGTCCCAGGCAACGATCAGCAGGTTCGAAACCGGAAAGCGGGTACCCACCGAGGCTGACATCCGCACCCTGTGCGAGGTGTATGGCGCGTCAGCCGATACCTGCGGCGAGTTGCTCAGCATCGCCGAGGATCTACGGGCGGGCTCCACATCGACCCGTGCGATGCTGCACCATCACGGTGCCCCTTCGATGCAGGCCCGGATAGGTCGGATCGAAGACGCTTCGGCGCGGATCCGCAGCGTCCATCCCGCTATCGTCATCGGCCTTCTGCAGACCCATGACTACGCCCGTGCCTTGCTGTCCGGTCGGTACGCAGGCAGGGAGCTCGATGCGATGGTCGCTGCGCGTCTTGCTCGGCAGCAGATCCTCGACAGCGACCGGGAGTTCCACTTCTTGCTGACCGACGGCGTGCTGCGTTGGCACGTCGGGTCACCGCAGATCATGATCGGACAGGCTGAGCACCTCGCCGCTCTCGTCGAGCTGCCCAACGTGCGGCTGGGAATCATCCCCTGGACGCGACCGACGAACCGCCCGATCCTGCACGCCTTCCAGATCTACGACGAGCGGGCCGTGATGCTCAGCACCGAGACGTCCGTGGCGTTGATCACTGACGCACGCGACATCGCGGACTTTGCAACCCGGTTCGAGATCTACGCCGGGTTCGCCGACTACGGTGACGCGGCGCGCGCCGTGTTCGAGCGGATCGCGAGCGAATACCGGGGCATCGTCTAATAGGGAGGATCAGTCGACCCCACCACCGTCCTGAGCCGATTGCGGGAGCGCGGCGTCCCCACCCGAGACACGCATGGGCGACCCCGATCTTGAAAACGGGCGGGGTCCTGCGGGCCCGCACTCTCGCCCTATACCTCGATGATGACCGTGCTGTCACGTGGTCGGCCGAAGTATTCGGCTGCGTCGGCGGTGATGTGGGAGGTGCGATGAACAGCCGCTTGCGCCAGGGCGCCATCGTCGGCGCCTTGCCGCGTTGCAGCTCGATCTTCGATAGGTAGTAGGACGCCTGGTCGAGCCGGAGCTGTCCCTCGGTCGTGGCTGGGTCGAGCGCCCTGAGCGCTCCGGGCACGTCCGGTGTCTCCATGTAGCCGAACCGTGCAGTGATATGGGTGATCCCGTCGTCGGCGTAGCCTCGCCGAGCTCGACCTGGTCCACTGTGGACAGGACAGGCGA
>JBGSWT010000154.1:0-5056 GCA_041751815.1 Pseudonocardiaceae bacterium | reverse complement strand
GGTCGACATCCGCGGCAGCGGCGGGCATCAGGTGGCGGTGGTGGAGGCCGACACCGGTCGCCTGCTCGGCACGGTCGACCCCGGATCGGCGTGCACTGCGGTGCACCCGGGCGCGGTGTATCTGCACCGTGGGGACTCCTTCGTGGTCGACGAGCTGGATCTGGACGCCGGCGTCGCGCTGGTGCATCCCGAGGAGCCGGAGTGGCACACCTTGGCTCGCTCGACCACCGATATCGGCGTGGTGTCGGTGCTGGAGCAGCAGCGCTGCGGTGGCGTGTCGGTGACGCTGGGCGAGGTGGAGGTGACCTCACAGGTCGTTGGTTACCTGCGGCGGCTGCCTTCTGGCCAGGTGATCGATGCTGTCCCGTTGGAGCTGCCGGCGGCCACCCTGTGCACCAGGGCGGTCTGGTACACGGTGTCGGAGCAGTCGCTCACCAGCGCAGGGCTACCCCCGGCCGCGTGGCCTGGAGCACTGCACGCCGCCGAGCATGCCGCGATCGGCCTGCTGCCCCTGGTCGCCACCTGCGATCGGTGGGATATCGGTGGCGTCTCCACGGCGCTGCATCCGCAGACCGGTGAGCCGACGGTGTTCGTGCACGACGGGCATCCCGGTGGCGCCGGGTTTGCCGACCGAGGCCATGCTGCGCTCCGACCGTGGCTGACTGCGACCAGAGACGCCATCGCCGCCTGCGAGTGCCCGGCCGGTTGTCCCTCGTGTGTTCAGTCGCCCAAATGCGGTAACGGCAACGACCCCTTGGACAAGGCCGGAGCGATCACGGTGCTCGACCTCGTGCTCACCTCGCTACCAGAGGCCGCACCTGATCGAGCGCGGCGAGCACCGCGTCAGTCACTTCCTCCAGCCGAGGCAGCTCCCAGCCGCACATCTCGGGCTTGACTCGCCAATGCACGACCCCCGGCAAGCACGGCGACGGCGGCAACGGTACCCAGGTGCCGTCGCCGTGCAGCACCACGTCGGGATGGTCATCCAGCTCACGATGCAGCGCGCCACCACCGAGTACCGGCAACAGCCACCGCCCGGTCGGCGTGACCGCTATGGGGACCGCAACGCCGGCAACGCGCAGCCCGATTGCCGTCCCGCGGCCGAGCTCGGCAGGCACATCGAGCGCGTCCACACCCATACCGGTGGCGAGCAACACACTGAACGGATGGTCCGACCACAGCTCGGCGACGCGATCAGGACCGCCACCCGCCAGTTGAGCCCAATCCGGATGCACCGGCACCGAGCCGTGCTGTGCGCCGGCGGTGCGCAACGACGGGGGCAGACCTACCCAGTGGGAACCGCGTGGGTAGCTGCCGGGAACCACCGGCCAGCCGTGCCGGGCGAAACCGATGGCCTCCGCCCGAAGTTCGGTACGGAAGGCGTCTCTCCAGGTGTCCGTCCAGTCCATGTCGCCTCCATCGCCGTGACCGCGTCGCACGTCACTCAACGCCATGCGCCGACTGCCCTGGTATCGCCGACGGGCGTGACGTCGCTAGTCGGCTGCTCTGATGCGTTGAGCGTCCCCCAGAACCCCGGCACGGACACCGTCGCGCGTGCGTCAGACAGCTCCTCCACCGCACGTTCGTCGCTATTTCAGGACCGCTCGTCGCCGCGGCGATCACGACGCGATGGTGGGCTCCTGCTACAAATGTGTGCTGTGGGTGGGTTGCGGTCGAATCGTCGGGTCGTTGTCGGCGTCCTGGCGACTGTTGTTGCGGCGGCTACGGTGTGGATGCTGGTACTGGGCTCCAGCGGCGCGGCGATCGCGAGTGTGCTGGGGTTTCCAGTCGCAGTGGCCGCGCTGCTTGTGGCGCTGGTTGAAGCCCGGGCAAAGTCGGTCAGTAGCGAGCGGCTACTGGCGGCCGCTCGTCAACTAGCTCGCGATGTTCGTAGCCAGGAGGCTCGCACTCTGGCCCGGCTCATGGCCGACAGCGGTGACCCGGAACCGGCCGATGTGTCATTTGCTCAGCCGACGCGGATCTACTGGCGTGCCGACGGTGGTGATCGACAGGGAATGCTGAGCGAAGTCGAAGGATATTACCGGAGTTTGGACCGGGGTCGGCTGGTCGTGCTGGGCGAGCCCGGCTCGGGCAAAACGGTTTTGGCGATTCAACTGGTCCTCGATCTCGCCGCGGCAGTGCTGGCCGTAGCCGACGGCACCCGTACCTTGCCGCGAGTGCCGGTGCGGCTAAGCCTGCCCGCGTTCGACCCTGGGGATGACTTGGACGTGGTGACGGCCGAGGTGGTATCCGCCCGGCTGGACAGCTGGCTGACCCGGCATCTGGAGACGGCGTTCGGACTGCCAGCCAAGGTCGCCGCTACGCTCGTGACCGATGGGTGGGTCCTTCCAGTTCTCGACGGGCTGGACGAGATGGATGTCGACGATGCCGTACCGCGACGCGCGGCATTAGTGATCCGTGGGGTCAACCATCCCTCTGCGGGCGATGTGCGGCCTGTGGTGATTACCTGCCGGACCAATCGCTATCAGCAGCTCAGTGGACCCTTCGAGTCAACTGGAAAGGCCTCTCCCACTGAGCGGGAGGCCACTTCGGACGCGCGTCGACGCGAAGCGGTCCAGGATGCCACCGTGGTTGGTGTCGAGCCGTTGGCCGCGCTAAGCGTCGTCGGCTATCTGATCTACCGATTCCCCGACCCCGCAGATCCGCGCCGCATCGAGTCCCGGTGGCGTCCGATCACCGAGCGGCTCTCCGCCAGCAACGGAGGTGGCGAGCCGCTGGCCGCCGCTCTGGGCTCGCCGTTGCGGCTGTTCCTCACCGTCACTGCTTACCGTCACCCCGCCAGCACACCCGACGAGCTCCTCAGGTTCGCCGCTGCTGCCCAGCTCGATAAGCACCTGTACGCACAGCTGGTTCCGGCGGTCCTTGAGCAGCATCCACCGGCAGGTCGGCAATATGCAGCCTCGGACGTCACCCGGTGGTTGACCACGCTGGCGCGCCATCTGGTTGATCAAGGCGAGCGCGGCGGCTCTTCCAGTGACTTACGGCTCGACCGGCTGTGGCCAGTCGCGGGATGGCGCGCTCCGCGCTACGCCGCAACGGCAGTGACGACAACGGCCGCGGGTATTCTCCTCGCATTCGGTGTCCTCGCCAGATGGCCGCCCGACGTGCTGCCCTTTCTCGGTCTGGCGGCTTTCGTCATGCTAGTGGCGTGGATAGCATTACGGCCTACGATCGATCTCCGTCGACTCGATCTCAGTGGCCTGCGCACGTCCGCCGGACGCCAGCGACTCGGCCGGTTGCTCGCATTCGGGCTCACCGCCGGGCTGCTGGCCGGTCTTATGGTCGTGCCCATGTCCACCGTGCTCGGCCAGATGGACCGGCTCATGGTCGTGCTCAAGTTTGGCGCGCTCGGGCTCGTGGGCACGTTCATAATCGGGCTCGGTACCGGACCCACCACACGACCGACTGCCATCGATCGCCCCGGTCGGCTGGTGCAGCAAGGCATGGTCCACACCATCGCGGCGGTCGTCGCGGTCCCGCTCATCTTCCTATTTACGGATATGCTCATCAGCGGCGGGCTCGCAGCGGGGCTCGTGGGCGCGCTGGTAGCCGGGCTGGGGACCTGGCTCGCAGTCGGACTCGTAATCGGGTCCGCAAGTGGGTTCGCGGCCGGGCTTGCGGTCGGACTCAAGGGCAACGAGTACTTAGGCGGACTTCCGTTCGCCGTAGTTGCGCTCGTGGTCGGGCTTATTTTTGTGGCCAACTCACCGTGGCCGCGGTATCTGTTCGCCGCGATGCTTCTCGCTCACCGGAGGGATCTGCCAAAGCGACCGGCAGTGTTCATGGACTGGGCCTACCAGGCAGGGCTGATGCGCCTCTCCGGGATTGCCGTGCAATTCCGACATCGGGAGTTCCAAACCTGGCTAGTCACCTGTGACCAGCCAGGCGATGGTCTGCGGCCGCGGTTATTGACCACCGGAACGGCGAGGCACTCAAAGGGAAATAAGAAATAGGTCACAACGACTCTCTGCCGTTCGCCCGCGAACCCTCGACTACGCTTCAGTGAGTTCGGAGGGCCGGACGGTGGCCCTGATCTTTTCTAAGTCAGCTTCCCATCCCGGCGTGGCGACACCCGCATGGTGGGCAGCAGAGCGAACCGCCACCAGTCCTGTCCGCAGGGCGCTCGCCTCGTCCTCGCCCTTGACCGTGGTGCACACGTCTACCCAGCCACGGCGCAGGTTGGCGCCGACGTCGGGATCAACGAGGTTCGGCTCCACGCTCAGAGCATCCAACATCGCGTCGGTGTGCTCATCCACCGCATCAACCGGTGTGACCTGGTAGCGCACTTCGAGGTAGTAGCGATTCATCGCCCATCACCCTCCCAACACGTCGCTCGTCTCAACCATCCGACCAGGTGTCGCAGGTAACCGGGATCTGATGGCGTTACATGGATCGTCTTCTTGTGGTCTCCGCACGGGCAGTACCCCTTGAAGTACTTCCGACCCTTCTCGATCCTCCAGCCTGCACACTCCAAGGATCGAAGCAACGCCTCAAGATCCTTGTCGGGATGCTTTGATCTTGCCACGTCGTCCTTCGTTCCCAATCATGACACAGCGATGAGAAGGTGGGATCTGTTCCGCGTCCAGAACCTCCGGCTCACGCATCAGTAGGTCGCTGTCGTCCGCGCCGTCACGGTGCGACCGGTCCAGCCCGTGCCCGGCCAGTGGCGGCCCCGAGCTCTCCGAGCCAGCCGGGTGGCCGGGTCGCCGCTTCCACCAGCACGTCCCATCCTTGTGTCCGGCAAGACAACAGCTGCACCCGCATCCGGTCAGTCACCCGGCGAGCCTGCGCGCAGGAGTACCGCTCACCAGCAACCACCATCCCGGCCCCCGCCAGCGCCGCCAGATCAGCTGCCGACTCAACGTGGTGGCGCGCGACCATGGCCGTGCCGAGGTGCAATCCGAAGACGGCCATGCTCATCAGCACCGCGACGGCCCCCGCCGCCCACACCGTGGCCACTCCCCCGTCGCTTTCGGCGGGTGCCGTCATGACAGACCACCAGGTTCCAGCACCGCCGCCGCCTCGGCCCCGACTT